>CALEIL010000318.1 GCA_937876435.1 uncultured Bacteroidota bacterium | reverse complement strand
AGAATATCCCCTTACGACGGTAAAGTTTTCTATTCTGCCCTGGGGGAAGAGGAAGATTTTGCCAACCCTTCATTCATCACTTTATTGCTTCAGGCCACCCGATGGGCTCTGACGGATATCGCATCGGAAAACTAAAAAAATGATTATTTCAACAAACAGCAATTTCATATGATTCTTTCGATCTTACTTTGGGTGTGCATACAGACGGTTTGGTGGGGTAACCCGTCTCCAGCCGAGCAACCACCAGGTCCTCCACCGCGCGTGGTTTTTCTGGTCAGCAAAGACCCTCTGAATTATAAAGCAGATGAAACTATTCCTGTTTTTGCCAAATATTTGAAAGCTGAAAAAGGATACAATATCAAAGTTATCGAAGCAGAAGGTCCCAGGACGAGCGCGCACATACCCAATATCAAGGCCATCCAAAAAGCCGACGTGCTCGTCATTTTCTGCAGAAGACTAGCCCTGAAATCCGAACAAATGCAGGTGTTGCAGGAGCATGTTCAGCGGGGAAAGCCGATCGTGGGATTTCGGACCGCCAATCACGCATTCTCCATCAGGGAAAATCTACCCGATGGATACGTGGATTGGTGGGATTTTGTACCCGACGTATTGGGCTGTGAAAACAGAGGATACGAGCCAGAAGAACTGGGTACGGTGGTGCGGATGGTGCCAGGCAAAAAAAATCATCCGATCCTGCAGGGAGTAGGGGCGGAAACATGGAAGAGCAATGGACAGGTCTACAAGGTCGCCCCTTTGGTGGATCAAAATGCAGAAATTCTGCTGACAGGAAGTACCGAAAACGTGACCGAACCATTTGCGTGGACCAGGAATACATCATATGGTGGGAAGGTATTTTATACGGCTCTGGGTTATCCGGACGATTTCGATGCTCCGGAATTTATCAGGCTAGCTGAAAATGGGATTAAGTGGGCTTTGAAGGATTAATCAGTGACATAACGCCATCCGGGATCTTTATACCTTGATTTTGGGGGACTAAAAGATTATTCTCAAATACCTCTCGGGATCCTGACAATTGTATTATATTCGGAAAGACATTACCAAATCACAAAATTTTATTGGGGGGACGCCTGGATCTGGTATAACTGCTTATCGAAGCCTTTGACCAGGCAAAGAACCAGTTAAACTTTTACCATTTTGTCCTAACCTCAAGGCCGAGTAAAATCAAGTAACTCAGAATGTATAGTATATGAATTTCCCAGGTCCGATCACCCTCGTTTGGATATTTTTCCTGCTTGTTCTCAGGGCACCCGGAGCCTGGACCCAGGTTTCCAAAGACCGTCCCAATTTCATAATCGTAGTGACCGATGACCAGGGTTACGGCGATGTGGGTTATGCAGGGAACGACGACATTATTACACCCAATCTCGACCAGATGGCCACGACCAGCCTCCGGCTGAACCGATATTATACCGCACCGGTCTGCTCCCCGACCCGGGCGAGTATTCTGACCGGCAGATACCCCACCCGATTGGGCGTATTTTATTGGGGACACTCGCTTCGCCCACAGGAACAAACCGTAGCAAACATCCTCAAAGACCACGGGTATCAAACCGGTTTTTTCGGAAAATGGCACCTGGGTTCCATCCGCTCCGATCAACCGACCAATCCGGGTGCACACGGATTTGATACGTGGTACGCTGCAGCCAATTTTTACGAAAACGATCCCTGGATGAGTCACAACGGTCAACCGGTCAAGCTGGAAGGAGAAAGTTCCGATGTAACCGTGAAGCTGGCCCTGGAGTATATAGAACAAGCCAAACAAAAGGACACTCCTTTTCTGGTATTTATCTGCCTTGGATCGCCGCATTTGCCACATGAAGCGGCTGAATATTTAAAAAATCTTTATCCCGACCAACCGGAAAATATGAAAAATTATCTCGGGGAAATCACTGGCATTGATTTGGCGGTCGGCAAATTGCGAAACCAACTCAATGATTGGGATTTATCCGGAGAAACCCTGGTATGGTTTTCCAGTGACAATGGCGGGAAACTTCCGGAAGGGAACAATGGTATCCTGAGGCAGCAAAAAGGAACCCTGTACGAAGGAGGTATCCGCGTTCCTGCTCTGATCCAATGGCCTGGGACAATCCAAAGTACCCAGGTAAACGTAGCAACCAGTACGGTAGATGTCCTGCCTACCCTCCTCGATCTGGCCGGAGTAGACCCGTCCGTCGTAAAACATCCTTTAGATGGGATCAGCCTGGTCTCTCTCTTCGAAGGGAATATGAAATCAAGACCCCAACCACTTGGCTTTTGGGTCTATCCCGAAATTAAGGGGCAGAGCATGAAAAGCGATCAGATCATCCAGGATTATCAAAAAGTCCTCGATGGGAAAAAGGGCCCGGAGGTCTTCAACGATGGTCTCCTCAACGGACCGGACCGTGAGTATCCTGGATTGGAACAGTACCCCTACAGCGGTACCTATGCCTGGATTGATAACGATTGGAAATTATACCAGCAAGGAGAAACGTATGAGCTGTACAATCTGACTGAAGATCCCGGTGAAAAAAAGGATCTTTCACCATACCAACCCCAACGGATCAATAGAATGAAAAATGAATTAAAAACCTGGCTGGAATCCGCTGTAAATAGCATCCATGGAAAGGATTATAAAAAATAAACACGAAATTCAACCTATGAAGATCATGGGTTCCACAATCAAAATATATTTCCAGGTCGTTGCACTATTCGCCTGGTCCACGGGATTTGCCCAATTGCCACAGACCAATCACCCCGAACCACCCAATATTCTGATCATCACGGTGGACAACGTTGGATATGGAGATCTGACAGTCTATAATGAGGATTCTCCCATCTTCACGCCCCATATCGAAAACCTCGCTGCTCAAGGGGCTACTCTGACCAATTTCTATACAGCCGGGGCGACCTGTACGGTCTCCAGAGCATCCCTACTGACAGGCCGGATTCCCCGAAGGCATACTCTGGTCGAACAATTATCCGGCATCGAGGGAAATTACGGAATCGGCCTCAGACAAAGTGAAATCCTGATCCCGGAGATGCTGAAAAATGGCGAAGTGGAATATGCGACCGGAGCATTTGGCAAATGGAACATCGGATTTGCTCCCGGTTCACGTCCTACTGAAAGAGGATTTGACGAATATCTTGGGATAGCATCAGGCAACGCGGATCACTTCAGCCATGTATATGCCGGTAAAAAAGATCTCTACCACAACACCGAATCCATCAACAGGGAGGGTGAATACAGCACAGACTTGTTTGCCAATGCGGCGATTGATTTCATTGTAGACCAATCCGCACAATCCAAACCCTGGTTCGTGTACCTCCCTTTTGACGCCCCACACCATCCGGGCGATCGCAATATTGGCCCGGAAGAGGAAAACATCTGGAAAGCCCCCGATTATGCATTTGAACCCTATGGAATGAGTCCTGATGAAACCGATCCCCGGAAAAGATTCAACGCCGTGGTGACCGCCATCGATATGGCCATTGGCCGGGTTATGCACAAATTGGATGAGCTGGGTATCGCAGAAAACACCTTTGTGTTTTTTTATTCTGATAACGGAGCTTTTTACCCCTATATCGAAAGCGGTATTCAATCCAATCATCCGCTAAAAGGGGCTGGGGTGACCCTTTGGGAAGGTGGAATCCGGGTGCCGGCCCTCGTGAGATGGCCAGGAAATATAGAGGCGGGATCCGTCATCGATACCCGTTTGTGGTCCTTGGATATATTCCCGGCCTGCGCCAAATTGACTCAGGCAGAACTCCCTCAAGACCGGTTCATCGACGGTAAAAACCCCCTGCCCGTATTGACCGGTGAATCACCTCATTCTCCCCATGCCACGCTGTTCTTCGAGTATCGCAACTTCTCAGCATTACACTGGGGGGACTGGAAAATTATCCGGGAAGGAGACGAGGAAGATTGGCAATTGTATAATTTGGAAAATGATATTTCCGAAACGACAAACCTGGCCAAATCCCAACCCAAAATCACGTCCAAGCTCAGCGCTGCCTTTGACCAAAAACAAAAGGAAATCATCCATTATCTGGAGATCGAAAAAGAATTTCAAAGAGAGTAGAAGTCTGTTCTATAAGGCAGGAAACTTGGATGTCTCCCGTAGTTTCCTTCCACCGGGGCGCAGGTTTTTTTCGCCGGAGTTCCGTTCTAAGGTTGAAGGCAGTCCTTGGCACACAAGCTGGGCGGCTGGTTCCTTCCATCAGGGCGTAGGTTTCTTCCACCAGGGTTCCTCTCTATATTTTTTCTGTTTTGCACATCTGAAAGTGCAGTTTTGTCATTATATTGCATATTCAATTGTGCTGTTATGGAATATTAGCTGGAAAAATCCGAATCATTAGTGCTCCGAACAACCTTAGAGAGGAAAACGTGATAAGTATTTTGATTTTCGCACACCGGTTAAATCAATCTTCCATTCCAGCTCGTAACTCCTCCACAAATTCCGGACTGACATCCAGGACATCACATATGAAGGAAGTAGAAAGTCCTTTCCTGATCATATTCATTGCGACCTCTATTTTATTCTGAAGTGTACCTTTCTCGATGCCTTGTTCGATGCCTTGTTCGATGCCTTGTTCTTTGGCCTGCTGTAAGATCATTTCTTCTAGACCCATCGTCTCGTGATTTGATGTTATTTCTTTAACCAGATTCTCAAATAAATAGTTCATTGTTTCATTTCTAGATCTCGTATAAAACCGGATAAAATTAAGTAACGATCGAATTGTCGATTTTGAGAAGCCTTTTTCCAATAATTGCCTTACGAGCGCGGTCTTAATTTCTAATCTCTTGGTGTCGTCTAATTTATTCATTTTCAATGCCGTCAGTGTAGTCAAAAT
>CALEIL010000317.1 GCA_937876435.1 uncultured Bacteroidota bacterium | reverse complement strand
GCCCATCAACCAAACGCGCGAAGCGCACAAACCGGCGTAGCCGACCAACTCATGGGCCGCTCCGTACGGGTGTGAGTTGGGGTTTAGGTTTGTGTTTGGGTAGCTTTTGCCTGACGTCCTGCACATATTCGGATGATTCGGAATTTGTTCCTGGTAAGACCGGAGACTATCCAACTTTCCGTATGGCTTCGCTCTCTTCTGTCAATCTCGCTCTGCTTGGTGGGCCGTGTTGCGGCCCATCAACCAAACGCGCGAAGCGCACAAACCGGCGTAGCCGACCAACTCATGGACGCGGAGCGGCCCATGATCCAACAGCATGGGTCGCGGAGCGACCCATGCTGACTACCGCGGATGAAACAATTTCGATCTCAACAACCCCCACTTATTGAGGCGATACTGGACAGACGTAATGACGACGCCCAGGCCATACCTCATACTTCGTCTGAAATTGATCGAGGACGCCTCATCGAAGTACCTCGTAGGGCAGGTTACTTCCCCTATTTCATATCCCTTGTACAAAATCTGGGCGAGTATCTGATTGTCAAAAATAAAATCATCGGAATTGTGCGTCAGGTCAAGATCCCGGAGCACCCTGGCAGAAAATGCCCGGTACCCGGTATGGTATTCGGACAACTTCTGACGTAGAAGGATGTTTTGGAATAGTGTGAGAAACCGGTTGGCTACGTATTTATAAACCGGCATACCCCCCAGGAGCGCGCCACGTCCCAGAATCCGGGATCCCAGCACGACAGGATATACGTCATTGGCAATAATGGAGGCCATCGCGGTGATTAGTTTGGGCGTGTACTGATAGTCCGGATGGAGCATAACGACGATATCCGCTTCCAGGGACAGTGCTTTTTCGTAACACGTTTTTTGATTGCCGCCATACCCCCGATTTTTATCGTGGACTACGATATGCCTGATGCCCATGGTTCTCCCCAGTTCGACGGTTCCGTCCCTGCTGAAATCATCCGTCAGAACGACTTCATCCACGATGTCCCCCGGAATCTCCTGGTAGGTCATTTGCAGCGTTTTCTCAGCATTGTAGGCGGGCATGACCACCACTACCTTTTTTCCTTCAATCATAAATTACTTCCTTAAGACGGACCCATAAAGCTCGGATGGATTGGTAGGATATCATCCTTATACTCTTTACAGCTCCTTATAATATTTCTCAAAGTAATTAAAATTAATTCCTTTCCCTTACATTTAGGGTTTGGAAATAAGACAACAATTCACTTTGGACCGTTATCCAGGACAATTAAATTAAACGGGAATTGAAAATTGCAATTGCACAACTCAATTATCATATTGGCCATTTTGAAGGTAATATCAGCCAAATGATCGACGCGATCGGGGAAGCTCAAAAGCAAGGAGCTGACCTCATTTGTTTTAGTGAACTGGCCACTACGGGGTATCCTCCGCGGGACTTTCTGGAGTTCGAGGACTTTATTGATCTTTCTTACGATGCCGTAGACCAATTGAAGCCCTATTCAGATGAGATCGCTATCATCCTCGGAACTCCCCGGCACAATCCCGTGGCCGAAGGGAAGGACCTGTACAATTCGGCAGTCGTCCTGTATCGCGGTGAAATCGTTTTTACCCAGCACAAAACCCTCCTGCCCACCTACGACATTTTTGATGAGTACAGGTATTTCGAACCGGCCAGTGAATGGGGGGTGTTTGAGTTTAAAGGTCGGAAAATTGCCCTGACTATCTGCGAGGATATATGGAATGTGGGGAACGAGAATCCGATGTACACCATCTGTCCGATCGATGAAATGCTGACGTATCGCCCTGATTTTATCATCAATATTTCGGCTTCCCCTTTTAGTTTTGATAACGCCAGCCGTCGGATAGGCGTAGTGCAGTCCAACGTGGATCGGTATCATCTTCCCCTTTTCTACGTCAATCACTGCGGGGCACAAACCGAAATATTGTTTGATGGTGGTTCTCTCGTGGTCAATCAGGATGGCGTCATCGTAGATGAAATGCCCTATTTCCAACAATTGGTCAGGACGTACGATCTGGAGGAGGTCCGGCGGGCGACAGTCTCCATAGAACAGCCTAAAGACAAAATGAAATTGATTCGGGAGGCTCTGGTGATGGGGATACGGGATTATTTCGGAAAACTCGGTTTCCGAAAGGCAGTGCTGGGATTGTCAGGAGGGCTGGATTCTGCACTGTCCTGCGTCCTGGCCGTGGAGGCACTGGGCGCGGAGAATGTGAGAGGCTTATTGATGCCGGGTCCGTATTCATCTGAGCATTCTGTAGAAGATGCCCGTCAGCTGGCTCAAAACCTGGGAATCCAGTACGATATTGTCAACATAGAAGAGGCCTATCTGGCTTTGAATCGCACCATCGCACCTGTTTTCGATGACCATCAATTTGGACTGACGGAAGAAAATATTCAGGCCCGCATCCGGGGAATTCTCCTGATGGCGGTTTCCAATAAAATGGGGCATATCCTCCTCAATACGTCCAACAAGAGCGAGGCGGCGGTAGGATATGGAACCTTGTATGGTGATATGGCCGGAGGTATCTCTGTGATCGGAGATTTATACAAAACGGAAGTTTTTGAGCTGGCCCGATTCATCAACCAGCATATCGAAATCATCCCATCTAACACCATTCTCAAACCCCCATCAGCCGAACTTCGTCCCGATCAGAAGGACAGCGATTCGCTTCCAGAATACGATATTCTGGATGTCATTCTTTACAAATATATCGAACTGACCATGAGTCCCGAGGATATCGTGGAACAGGGTTTTGATCCCGCTCTGGTTCGTCGGATTTGCCGGCTGGTCAATATCAATGAGTTTAAGAGATATCAGGCACCTCCGGTTCTCCGGATTAGCCGCAAAGCCTTTGGAATGGGAAGGCGGATGCCAATCGTGGGAAAATATTTATCCTGAATTTTTTAAAGAAATTTCAAACTATTACAAACAATGATACAACTTATCAATACTCAGTGGCGGATACCAGGAATGTTCGCGCTCCTCTGTTTTATTGGCTGTGGAATAACCGGGTGCCAGGACGAACTGCCCCCATGCGATACGAAGCAGGAAGATCCGTACGCCTCATTTTCTGATTCGCTGAATAAAACCCTCCAATGGCCCGCGGATTTAACCATCAACGTTTTTTCAGGACCCGATCTCACGCCGAGTCCGGCCTGTATGGCGGTAGCACCCACCGGTGAAGTATACGTGGGCGTGGATATGATCGGATCACTGGGGAAGGAAATGGGCAAAGGAAAAATCGTTCGGTTCGTGGATTGCAATCAGGATGGTATCGCCGACTCACACACGATATTTGCCGAGTTGGACGATCCCCGTGGAATTATAGCCATCGACCATCAGGTATTCGTATTGCATACGACGTTCTCTCCTGAAACAGAAAAAGCTGACGGAATGGATTTGATCCTACTCGAAGACCATGACGGAGATGGAGTAGCGGACGGTGCTCCCAGGCCTTTGATCGAAAATATAAGCTCTCCCAAATTTTTACAGGATAGGGGGACGGATCATTCTACCAATGGTATCCGGATGGGAATAGACGGATGGATATACATCGCGGTAGGAGATTTTGGGTTTACAGACGCGGTAGACCGGGATGGAACTAAATTGACCCAACTCGGTGGTGGTATCGTACGGGTCAGACCCGATGGCACAGAGATGGAAGTTTACACCCACGGTATGAGGAATATATACGATGTGGCGATCGATCCCTTTATGAATATTTTCACACGGGGCAATACCAATGATGGCGGTGGCTGGAACATCCGGTTTACCAACCATATCCAGTCTGGCGAATACGGATATCCGACCCTTTTCAAAAATTTCACGGAGGAGATCATCCCCGGTCTGGTCGATGTAGGAGGAGGATCAGGAACCGGTGCTACATATATGGACGATGATCGCTGGCCCGAAGCCTACAATCACGTACCTCTGATGGCGGACTGGGGAAGAAGTTTTCTCTATATGCACCACGTTGAACCGGATGCGGGAAGTTTCACCCAAACCGAGGAAGAGTTTATTCAACTTCCCCAAATCACGGATGTGGATGTGGATGCAGCGGGTATCATGTATCTGTCTGCCTGGGATGGAGCAGGGTATTCCGGAAGCCCCGATAAGGGATATACGGTCCGGGTCGTGCCCGATAATTACTCGCCGGAACCCTATCCAAGTCTGGCGGATGCTTCGGTTTCTTTGTTGACAAGGGAGTTGCAATCGGGTAGTGCAGTAGCCCGGCAGTATGCGTCCTATGTTTTGGTGAACGAGGGGTCAGCCAAAGCGGCTACGCGCGTGTGGGATCTTGTAGTGGATACATCCCTGCCCCTGGAAGTCCGAGTGGCTTCTCTGTTCACGTATGCGCAGATGACCGGAGCCGAAGGGATCGAAGCCATGGCAGAATTGGCAGAAGACCCTACAATGACAGAACACGTTCTGCGGGTGATGACCGACCGGCTGTCGGTAGCTGCGCAGGCACCGGTCCAACTGTACCTGGATGCTTTGAAAAGCAGCGATGACCGGATCAAAAATGCGGCGATCATTGGGTTGGGAAGGATAGGAAATCCTGAAACTGCGTCGGAATTGCTGAAAATCAAGGTCCCCGAATCATTCCAGGCTCCTGAATGGGGAACCGAGGGTCCGCATGCCACACCCAATTCAGAAATCATCCCCCCTCATCTGGCCGTAAGGGCTCTGGTGCGTATGGGTGTTGCTGAGGAGTTGATCGAAGCTGTAGTGCAATCCCGCAACCCTCTGGCTCTTTGGGCGCTGAGATACGTTCATGATCCAGTCGTTCCTCAACGTCTGATGGAACTATACGAATCCACCGATGACGCGTCGTTTCGCGAGGAAATCCTTCAACTTCTGGCGAGAATCTATTACCAGGAAGCTCCCTACGATAGTTCCTGGTGGTGGGGGACCAGACCTGATACACGTGGACCATATTATGTGGGCATCGAATGGAATTCGTCTCCTCAGATCAGAGATTTTCTGTTGGAAACGTGGCGCAATAGTGACCAGGATGAAAAGCAAAAGTATACTTTACTTAATACAAAATTCCGACTGGGAATTGAAGAATTTGGAGAGATAAAATCCGAAGTCCCCGAGGAAAACGACCCGGTGGTGGATCTGGAAAAGATCCGGAACAGGGAAGGCCAGATCGGCAGGACTTCGATCGAAGACGTGATGCTGGCTTTGGATAAGATCAAAGGAAATCTGGAGGAAGGAAAGGAATTGTTTGTCAAACAAGGATGTCAGACCTGTCACAATCTGGATCGCAGTGGAATCATGAAAGGGCCCTTTATGGGACAGATCGGGTCGATCATGAATCGTCATCAGATAGCAGAATCTATCCTCAAGCCAAGCGCGTCCATTTCCCAGGGTTTTGGAACGGTTCAGGTCCGCACAGGCGATGAAAAGATTTATGTGGGCTTCGTGACCGAAGAAACAGCGGAAGAACTGGTCATCCGCAATATTGCCGGAATAGCCAACACGTTGCAAAAGTCGGACATTAAGGAACGGCGGGAACTGGAATCGTCGATGATGCCGGCAGGCCTCGCCAATTCCCTGTCGTACCAGCAGTTTGCATCGCTGGTCGATTTTCTGAAAAATCAAACGGAGTAAGAATTCTTAAAAAAGTATCAATTCAAGGAATTATAATACTATATTGTAATTAATGTGGTGAAAATTGGTCTAAAACGAAGCTTGTGTGATAGGATTTCAGGAATAATATAATATTTTTACCTATCCTGACCTGTGTCGACCCATTTTTGGGAGGCGGCGTATGAGCACCTGCAGTGAGGGAAAATTTGCTAAGAATTATATATAACACAGGTAACTTTCAACCCTGCTCTATGACGATACTTGACTACATTCTTTTTTTCGCCTATCTGATAGGTGTTATACTGGTGGGCGTTTCCTTTTATTCCAAAAATAAAACTTCCGAACAGTTTACAACCGGCAATCACCAGTTTCCGGCGTGGGCGGTGACGTTGTCCATATTCGCTACCTTCGTCAGCAGCATTAGTTATTTGGCCTTACCGGGCAGTGCATATTCCGGCAACTGGAATGTTTTTGTGTTCAGTCTGTCGATCCCCATCGCGAGTATAATCGCGGTGAAATATTTTGTTCCGTTGTATCGGAGGATCAACAGCCCATCTGCTTATACCTTTCTGGAGAACCGGTTTGGGGTATGGGCTCGTATTTATGTGTCAGCCTGTTATTTGCTGACGCAGGTCATGCGGATCGGGACGATACTGTATTTGCTGGCTATTACCATTCACACCATTACGGATTGGAATATTCCGTTTATTATACTATTGACAGGCGTCTCGGTTTTGATTTATTCGATGTTGGGGGGAATACAGGCGGTCATTTGGACCGACGCCATCCAGGCCATTGTATTGATTGGAGGAGCCATAGTGTGCGTAATATTCTTACTGGTCAACATACCGGGGGGATGGAATACCTTTATAACCGTGGGTCAGGAAGCCGGAAAATTTTCGTTGGGTAGTTTTGGACTGGAACTCGATCAGCCCACGTTTTGGGTAGTGCTTATTTATGGATTGTTCATCAATCTCCAGAATTTTGGGATCGATCAGAATTATGTACAGCGGTACGTGGCTTCCTCTTCGGATGCCAATGCCGGAAAATCAGCGTTGTGGGGTGGATTGATATATATACCGGTCTCTCTTGTGTTTTTGCTAATCGGTGCTTTGTTGTACGTGTACTTTCAGACCGGGGCAGGAGAATTGCCAACAGCGTTGATGGAGGAAGGCCAGGGGGATAAAATATTTCCACATTTTATAGTACAGGAACTGCCTGCGGGGCTGACGGGTATTTTGATAGCTTCGATCTTTGCGGCAGGGATGAGTACAGTATCGACCAGTTTCAATAGCGGAGCCACCGTGATATATACTGATTATTACGAACGTTTTTTCAAAAAAGAATCCGGGAAAGATAATTCCATGCGGGTGCTTTATATAGCCTCTACGGTGTTGTCGGTTCTGGGGATCATAGTAGCACTGGCCATGATGAATGTCAAAAGCGCACTGGATGCGTGGTGGTCGCTGGCCTCTATTTTTAGCGGAGGTATGCTGGGTTTGTTTTTGCTGGGGGCATTTGCAAAAAAGGCCAATGACGTGGGAGCGATGGCTGGTGTCATCGCTGGTATCCTGCTGATCGTTTACCTCAACGTTCTCCCTTTCTTCACTTCCAGTGGGGAATCTGCAGCGTTGCACAGTTATCTGACGATCGTCCTTGCTACTTCACTGATATTTCTGGTGGGATTCCTGGTGTCTATCTTTTTTGGCAAACGGAAAACTAATTAAGAAAGAGACAAATGACCGAGCTAATGCCATAAGCTAAACATTGTCCTGAAGTACATCCTGTAGACACTGTCCATTGTCCCCTGTATGTACATTGGGTACCATCCACCATCCACCATCCACCATCCACTATCAGCTTTCAGCTATCAGCTATCAGCTTTCAGCTGTTTGAGTGTGGGAGTGAATGAGCGTGGGTGTGCCCAACCTCAGTTATCTGCGGTCAACTAATATCTATCCACCATCCACTACCCACCATCCACCATCCACTATCCACCATCCACCATCCACTATCCACCATCCACCA
>CALEIL010000316.1 GCA_937876435.1 uncultured Bacteroidota bacterium | reverse complement strand
TGCTTTTTAAAAAGTTGGGCTTTGAGGAATGGGCCACGCTTCCGAATATTGCATTGCTAGATGGTGTGGAACGGGATTTGAAGATTTTGATGTCAAAGTAAATCAATACCTCGCCCGGGTCTACCAGCAAACCGGTGATTACGCAGCGGCTGTGGAGGCTCTGAACAGGCAAATTAAAATCCAAAGTTCCATTGACTCCGTCAACAACGAACAATTGATCAATTCTCTGCAGACCAGATATGAAAGCGACCGGCAACAACAAATCATCGAAAAAACGGAACTGCAGGTTCTGGAAGAAATCAATCAACGGAAAGCCAACGTTCGGGTATTTACGGCCAGTCTGGTTGGTCTCGCCCTTATTTCGTTTTCTTTTTTCCAATGGAGACACCGGCAGCAACTCAAAAGGGAGAAAGATATCGAAATCAGCTACAATCAAAAGCTGATCCAGTTTCAGGAAGATGAAAACAGCCGGATTTCCAAAGAACTTCACGATGGGATCGGGCAGAGTCTGATGCTGATTAAAAATAAGGTATTGCTCAGCCACGATGAACAAACCGCGCAGTTGGTGGGCGATACACTCAATGAGGTCCGCAGCATCAGTCGGGCTTTACATCCCTTTACCCTGCAAAAGCTGGGGTTGACGGCCGCACTCGAAAAACTGGTCAATGATCTGGATGAAAGCACAGATTTGCTGGTCGATGCTGAACTCGAAAACGTGGACGAACGATTTTCAGAAAAAGCAGCTCTGAATATTTTCAGAATAGTTCAGGAAGTCCTGTCCAATATCATGAAGCACGCCCAGGCCAAATCGGTTGAAGTCCATCTGAAGAAGCTTCCTACACACGCTGAAGTCACCGTCAGAGACAACGGAGTTGGATTTGATGTGACGGATAATTTCAATACGGTATCGAGTCTCGGGTTGAAGACCCTAAGGGAGCGGACCCGCTTTCTGGGAGGACAGTTGAATATCCATTCCGAAAAAGGCAAGGGTACCGATATCATCTTAAAAATTCCATTTGATGCCTGACACCAAGATTCTGGTGGCGGATGACCACCCTCTTTTTCTACGAGGTATCGTTGATTTCTTACATCAGCTTCGATACCACAATATTCTGATGGCCAAAGACGGACTGAGTGCTCTGCAACATATTCTCGATCACCAGCCCGACATAGCCATTCTGGACATCGAAATGCCTTACCTGACGGGGCTTGAAGTAGCGGTCAAAGCCAAAGAAAAAGGGATATCAACCAAATTTATCCTCATTTCGTACCAGCAGGATGTGATGATTGTCCGGATGGCTGAGAAGCTCAACGTATCCGCTTATATCCTCAAGGAAGATTCTTTATCCCTGCTTGAAAAATGTTTATACGCCGTCAAAAACGGCAATACCTACTTCAGTTCCAGCATCGACACCGGCCAGACTGCAGCCACCTCCAATCCGGCCATCCAACACCTTACTCCCACGGAAAAGCGAATCCTCCGGCTGATTGCGGAGGACAAGACCAGCAAACACATCGCGGATGAATACGGGGTTTCTGTCCGAACCATAGAAAAACATCGCAGCAACATCATTCAGAAGCTGGACTTACCCGGATCCCCTACCTCTTTGTTCAACTGGGCCAGAGAACACAAAAAATATCTTTAAAAATACGTAGGCCTACGTATGTAATTACGTGGCATCACGTATAGGAGGATGGTTCAGTTACGCTTAATTTTGGTGCATTGATACTTACATTTTTGCAATGCATTGTTTTCAATAATCCCCTTAGCTATTCTCCCAAATGTTCAGTCGGTAGGAACTCTTAACCTACCAGCTTTAGGCGGGGGATGTTTTCTGAGAACGGAAAACATCCTCTGCTTTTTTTATGTGCCACAACGATAGCTGAGGAAGGGATGCGTTTGAAATTTTGGGAAGGGGTCGTATCAGGATATTCTACAATCGATCCTACCCTGGAACGTTAGGGCAGATTTCAAACCAGTTTTGATGCCCTCCGTATCCTGGTGGCAACCGGGGGATTCAATCCAGACCGTTGGTTCTGTTTCACTGCCTATTATCCATTTTCATTTCCTTTAATTCATTCTTCGACTTCGAAATTCATGTGTATATTATGGCACTTATGCATGGGAGGTCAGATTCTCGTGCACAACAGAACGTGGTCGGAACGCAATTCTTCGTGGTTACATAAAAATAATTTGCTATCTTTGCCCTCCCGGAACTATTTCGTACAACCATCGTTATAGTATCCGACAACGTTCTTTAAAATATGGGGCTGACTTGGATTTGACAGGGAAGATTTCTGGTTAGTATAAGCATGTCGGAGCATCTTGATTTACTCCGTTAACAAATAATCTTGAAACCAATTTAAACGGCAATAACAACTTTGCCCTGGCTGCCTAATTCTAGGAATTGGCAATGCTAGTGTGCCTCTGGCCTGACGCCTGATATATAGCCAAGACGCACATCATAAAACCCTCAGGCTTAGGAATCCAAACCGTTCCGATTGGAGACCAAAATCTAAGGAACTACGGAAATGAACTGGTGCGACACAGAACCTGTCCATTTCCCGACAATTCAATCTGTGACTAAGCATGTAGAAGGCTAATGAGTGCTTTGACTGGACCCGGGTTCGACCCCCGGCAGCTCCACTATTTTTACTCCAATGGTTTGGAATAAATCACTTTCATTCAATCATTACGGTAAAACAATTCCAACCAATTACTTTTATTTACATTCATTTCGTATTAATTCGTACCTCATTCATACCTCAATAAATAATTAGGTACAAATGGTTAGAATAGCCTTGAAAAAATCAAACGGAAAACACTTTTGGCGAAAAAAGAATCCGTCAGAAGTGTCACGAATTTATTGACTGGTGCACTAGGAGCATAGAAGTTCACATATGTCACATAGGGGGGTATTTCTCGTAATACGTA
>CALEIL010000315.1 GCA_937876435.1 uncultured Bacteroidota bacterium | reverse complement strand
TTATAGATTAATAACTCTAGGTTCCCTATGTTCCTATTGTGGTTCAAAAATGAATGGTTTTGTTCACCACATAGGCACAATAGGGCACATAGGTGTCCACATAGGATTATTTAGAATTGACATAACTCTAGGTTCCCTATGTTCCTATTGTGGTTCAAAAAGTGATTAAACTACCTTATATGCTTAGCCAATTCATCCAAATGGTCAGACCCGATAATATCCACTTCCAGTTGATCCTGAAGTTTCCAGAAATCAATATGGTCGGGAACTCCCCAAAACCTTATTTTAAGGTTTTGCCTGTGGATCGAATCGACTACATCCTTCACCGCGTTTAATTGCTCGTCCGTCAGGCCCGATTGATCGAACGACCCGGGTACAACCGATGAAAATGAACTACTTACCATGAAAATCCTGGATTTTAAGCTGTCGGGAATATCGTCGGTCAATCTCCCGTCGATCAATATAGGGGCTGGCAGCGACGCCCAGGAAGCCTGATCCGGACGCGCTCCGCTGATGACCAGGGGAACGAGGGGGTCTTTTCTATCAGAGCCAAAAAGTTCCGGATATTTTTCCACCAATTCCAATACCCGGGCCATCACTTTGGCGGTCTCATTTTTGATGTCCAGCATCAGCGCCAGTGACAGATTTTCGTCCGGATACACACGGCCGTGTTCGCGGATTTTTTCCTTCAATGGAATGAGATAAAGGCTTTCCAGGTCCATGTCTTTTTCCAGCTCCGAGGGATCATGGGCCACCTTCACCCGACCTTCATCGAAATAAAGATCAGCTTCTATCACACCGACCTGGTGTGAATACGCGTGGTAAAAAGGTTCGGGTTTTTGATAGTCATTATGAGCCAGAACCTCCTGCATGGTATACTGCAGCGGTGGGTTGTCTGGATTGCACGAAACCGCCACAAACGCTATGATGCCAAGTGCTCTGTACCCGTACGAACAGAGCATTTGACATGTTCCCAATAGTGTGGGCATACTAAAATTCCGCCTCAATCTTTTTGGGCCCCGGTTATTATACACCCAGGGTCCAGCCTTCACGATATTCTCGTTTGACAAACGCATTGGCCGGGTCAAAATTTGTGATTTTCATATTGTCGCCATCCCACAACAGGATTTTATGCCTTCCCGGATAGTTATATCCTTCTCCCTGGGATTTGGGCTCCCGGTAGTCATAACTCCGAATGGCAAGATTTCCCATCAGGACGGATTCGGTTAAAGGACCGGCGATGCTAAATGGAGAACTGAGTTCCTTGTATTCCTTACTTCCGACTCCGGCGATACAGGCGTTTACCCATTGAGCCTGATGTCCGCCTGAACCTCCTTCCACGCGGGGTTCCGTTTCAGGGACGTTGAGGGCATCGGTCAGGGAAGTGGGCAATAGTTTTGGATCCCGGCCATAGGTGGAACACATCATTTTGCCTCTGGTTCCCTCGATGATAACACCATTTCCTCCGTCGCCAAACATCTCGTCCGGTCCGAGTTCCGGTGGTCGCGAGGGTTGGATACCTCCGTCCATCCAGTGAAATTCTATCTCGTTGCCATTGGAATCATTTTCAAACTGAAGCGTAATGTGTGACGCGATCGGGCCACTGTCCGGGAAGTAAGCCTGCCCCCAGTTTTCTACATAACGAGTTGAAATGCTACACTCTGCCGAACTGGGATAACCCAAACCCAGAACGCGGAACGGTGGTTCCATAATGTGACAAGCCATGTCCCCCAAAGCGCCGGTTCCATAATCCCACCAGCCCCGCCAGTTGAAAGGAACGACGTGGTCCACGTAATCCTTGTACGGTGCAGTTCCGAGCCACAGATCCCAGTCGAGTTCTTTTGGTACAGGTGGATTCTGCTTTGGCCACGCTATCCCTTGCGGCCAAACGGGTCGGTTGGTCCAGCAATAAACCCGGTGCGCTTCTCCGATCAATCCTGCATTGTACCACTCTATCATTTTTCGGACCCCATCTCCCGAAGATCCCTGGTTTCCCATCTGGGTGACAACTTTGTATTTATCTGCGGCTTCGGTCAGCATCCTGGCTTCGTATATGTCGTGGGTCAGTGGTTTCTGTACGTATACGTGTTTGCCCAGTTGCATGGCAGCCATCGCCTGGATAGCGTGGTTGTGATCGGGAGTGGAGACCGTCACGGCATCTATGGAATCCCCCATCTTATCCAGCATTTCCCTGAAATCGTGGTAGTAAGCAGCTTTGGGAAATTTTTCCCGGCTGGCTTTGGATTCCCGGTCATCCACGTCGCACAAGGCTACGATCTCAGCCTTTCCGGATTCAAAGCTGCTCGCTATATCGCTTCTGCCTTTTCCTCCGGCACCGATCCCGGCAATGCTTAGTTTGTCACTCGGGGCGGTGAAACCTTTTCCACCCAGCACCGAGCGCGGGACGATGTAGAGACCTGCCATAGCGGCTGCTCCCTTTTTGACAAATTCCCGTCGGGGCTTAAAGCTTGAAAATTGCTCTTTCATGATATGATTTCTTGAAATTTCTTAAAATTATTATAAAGGGCATAATTTAGGCTAAAATTTCTTGAAATGCCAAATATTGAAGTAGATTTTTTGTCAGGGATTAGGGGAGGCTATGCTTCTTGATTGTGCAATTTACGTATCTTACCTTTTCGAAATGCAATAGATAATATGGGTTTTGATACATTCGTCGCCAGACAACTTAGAAGACCCTCGGGCCTGGTAGGTCGCTGGTGGGTTGGCAGATCATTGAACAAATCAAATGGTCCGCTGGAAGACATGGGACTGGAATTGATGAAATTACAACCGCATCACGATGTACTTGAGGTCGGATTTGGCAATGGAAGGCTCATTTCCAAAATGGCCGGTATGGTCACCGAAGGGTCAGTGACAGGCATAGATATTTCAAAAACCATGGTCAGACAAGCCGCGCGGAATAACGCCGGGCATATCCGATCCGGAAGGGTAAGCCTCATGAAAGCATCGGTAGAAGCCATTCCGGCTGAGAAGGAAACATTCGATCGGATATTCACGGCGAATACCATTTATTTCTGGCCCTCACCAGAAGACAATATCCGGGAAGTGATCCGTACTCTCAAGAAAGGAGGACAATTTTATTGCGCTTTGAGACTGCGGGAGGAAATGATTCAAATGCCGGTCATTCACAAAAATCGCCAGATATTCCGGAATCTGTATTCGCGGCAGGAAATCCGGGATTTTTTGGAAAAAGCGGGGTTTTACAATATACAACTGCATGAAAAGCAGGGACCGCGCTTTGCGGATGTGATCGCATCGGGGGAAAAATAAAATCAGGAGCACCGACCAGCGTTCGGCAAGCCCGCTGGCTTTATGTAATATACCTTAAGACCCGGGAATGATCAGGATTCGGATGATCGCTGAAGCATCAGATCAAACATTTCCCGGTGACACTGCATTTCACCCGCTACGATATGACCAGACCGTTTCCACGCTTCCCGGTCCTGATCAAAATCCGTCACGATCCCCCCAGCCTCTTCCACGATCAGTGCGCCGGCTGCCACATCCCATAAGTGAAGATCGTATTCAAAAAAGCCACCGTAAATTCCCGACGCGATATGGGCCATATCCAAAGCAGCGGAGCCACAGCGACGCATACCCCGGCACGCACCCATAAATCTCTGAAAATGTCGTAAATATTCTTCTTTGTGGTCAAACCGGTAGTATGGAAAACCGGTAGCGATCAGGGATTTTTCAAGAGATGTGGGTTCAAGCTGGAGGCGTTTTCCGTTTTTCCACGCTCCCTGACCTTTGGCCGCCTGGAAGACATCCTCTCTCATGACGTCGATGACCGCTCCCCAGATCAACTCATGATCCCGGGTACTCAGCGCGATACTGACAGAAAATTCTTCGAGGCCATGGATGAAGTTGGTCGTGCCGTCGAGCGGATCAATGATCCAGTAGTAGTCCCGTTGATCGTCCTGGCTAATCGTATCTTCTTCGGTGATAAAACCAAAATCCGGAAACAGATTCGTCAGACCATCCGTAATGATCTTTTCTGATTCCCGGTCCACGAAGGACACCAGACTATTGTCATAGTCTTTGGCTTCTTCTTTAAAATCTTTTTTCTGGAAATGGTCCCCGATAAATTGGGCTGCCTTCCTGCCGATCGAAATAATTTCCTCGTCTGAAGTTCCTATATAAGGTAATTCCATGACTCAATCCATATGTGCTTCCACCGCTTTGACTTCTGGTATCATACGTTTGAGCATGCCTTCTATGCCCGATTTTAAGGTGATCAGCGATGATGGACATCCACTGCAGGCTCCCTGCAACAATACCGAAACCACGCCATCATTGTAAGATTCAAATTCGATGTTTCCACCGTCACCGGCTACTGCGGGTTTGACGTAGGTGTCGATCAATTCTTTGATCCGCATCACCACTTCGCCTTCATCCCCGGAATACACGATACCGGCTTTTTCTCGCTTGGCGGCTTCCTGCTCCTCGACGTATGCATCGAAGGATTCGTCGATGATGGTTTTCCCTTCTTCCACGTAGGTTTTGACGAATGCTTTGATCTTGAGCATGATGTCATCCCAACTGTAGTTGAGTTCTTTAGTGACGGTCACGAAGTTATTGGAAATGTAGACTCCTTTGACGTACGGAAATTCAAAGAGTTCGGTGGCGAGGGGTGAATACTGCCTGGCCAGTTCTTCTTCCTGAAAATCTGCTGTTCCTCGGTACAACATATTGTTGGTGACAAATTTCAATGCCTCCGGATTGGGTGTCCTCTCCGTATATAGTAGTACCGGGTTTTTGGTTTTGGTCTGAGTGTCCATGTCGTAATACCTTTTCTGGGTTGTGTAGTGTAAATAGTTCAAACAGACTATTTCTCAAATGGTTCTGTCGGGGGACAAATATAACATATGTCATAGAATTGGGAGTAAGTTTACCTTCAAAACGGTAAAACAGTCCCTGTGCCTTCCCTATAATCTAACCAGTTCCATCAATGGTTCAAAAGAATAAAGTCCTGGCCCTACGCTCGCGCTACTGTTTTATAAACTTTCTCGATACGCGCCCTGTCTGATTTTCGAGAATCAGATAATACTGGCCGGGGACGAGATCGCTGATTTCAATGGTGTTCACCGATCGGTTGATCCGCTTGATTTCCTGGCCTGCTGCGGACAGTATACGCAAATGATCGGGTTGGAAATCGCTGGTGTTTCTCAGATGTAATGCATCACTGGCCGGGTTGGGATAGATCGAAAGCTCGGAGGCCGGAATTTCGAGCTCGTTGTTTGTGATCACGCTGGTGGTTTTGGACACGCTGTTGTGCATGATGATTTCGTATTTATCTCCTTCGGGTACGCGTTGTTCGACCCACGCCAATATATACAGATCAGAGGGATTCAGGTCATTGGGAACCTGGCCTTCGAGTACGATGGTTTTGGATTCGCCCGCTCCCAGTTTGCCGACCGCGTCGCCTTTCCCTTTCTGGTTCCCCAGAAATTTTCGGAAAACGTGGTGGATGGTCCAATCTGCTCCATCTGTATTAATGTCCACTCTGTTTTGAACCAGGGCCGCATAGACGTATAGGTTTTCCATATCGGCATCGGTGAGGTTGAAGACCTCCAGCGTCGCTTTTTTATTGTTCGTTCCGGATTCTTTCATATTGAGTCCAACCAATACTTCATCGTCTTTCAATGCCTCATCAATATTGATCGTTAATCTGTTGTGCGACCCAGGAACACTATTCACGCACAAGGTAGGGGTCCCGGATAAGGGGGAGGAAGAATTTGCATAGATGGCTTCCCTGTTATCCACTTCTTCTTTGGCATATTGATAGAGCGGACAAATACTGTAAGGATATTTTCGGTGGATGGTCATGGTATTGACTTCGTCTTTGTATTTTTCGAGGTCATTTTCAACTTTTGAGCGATTCGATTGACAGATGGGGCAGTGGGTATTGCTAAAATGCTCCACAAAAGTGATTTTTTGGGACTGAGCATCGGCTGAAGCCACCCACAGCAAAGCCATAAATAAGAACAGGGAAGTAAACTTTTTCATTGTTTTGAATATTTGAGTTGTTCGATCGTATTGAATAAACGATCGTTTTTTAAAATTTGTGCGCCGCTTTGCATTAAATCAAAAATTTCCAGAAGGCGATCTTTTTTATAGCCTTTTTCAGCGGTAAAGATTTTAAGTTTCCCAGCCGATAACTGGAACAATTGGATCAGGGTAGTCGCATCCTGATCCCTGGTAAAATCGATCGCGGTTTGTCCCTCCACCCGGATTCCATTCATGATTACTTTGTCTTCATCAAATTTGAATATCCGGATAATGTCTTTTTGTCGATGTTCGAGAAAATGGACGGTAGAAAGGATTTTGTCAAAGACCACATCACTGAATATAGCGATGAGTTGTTGGCTTTTCCCGGAATCCTCCGCTTTGATCCTGATCCAGTCCTCCCCCGTGATCCCGTTGGTCACCAAAAAGGTGACAAATTCGGATTCTAGTTCTTCGAGTTCATCCCTGGTCAAAATTCGGTATTTCATTTTCCGGCTTTCCGGCAAAGTTAAGCAAGACAATACAAAAGTTACTGCATCATTTGTATTATATTTGTAGTTGTAATTAAGTAATGGCGTATGTTTGAAATGCTATTTGGGATCGCCCTTCCCGATTTTACTCATCCAGAGATTTGGATGAGCCTGCTGACACTGACCTTTCTCGAAATTGTTCTCGGGGTCGATAATATCCTTTTTATTACAATAATTAGTGGGAAATTACCCAAGGAACAACAGGGGAAAGCCATTAATATTGGATTGGTCCTGGCGATGGCAATGAGAATTATTCTGTTGTTTGGCATTTCCTACCTGACCGCCATGCAGGCCACCTGGTTTTCATTTGACTTTGGCTGGCTGTCCGCGGCGGTGTCAGGACAAAGCGTGATTTTGTTTGCCGGCGGGATTTTCCTGTTGTATAAAGCCACCACCGAAATTCACCACAAACTGGAAGGGGAGGGGCATGAGTCCGACAAAAAGAAAGTGACTTCACTGGGCAATGCGATCGTCCAGATATCGGTCATCAATATCGTTTTTTCGCTGGACAGCATCCTGACAGCCGTTGGAATGACCAGCGGATTACAAGGTGCTCTGTTGATCATGATCATAGCGGTAGTGATCAGCGTGCTGATCATGATGTTGTTCGCGATACCAGTGGGCAATTTTGTCAACAAACATCCCTCCATCCAGATGCTCGGTCTGGCCTTTCTGATTTTGATCGGATTTATGTTGATCACAGAAGCTTCGCACTTATCCCATTTAGTGATTTTTGAACAAAGCGTGGGTGCTGTGCCCAAGGGATACCTGTATTTTGCTATCGCGTTTTCATTGTTGGTCGAGGTACTCAATATGCGACTTAGGAAAAATCAAAAACCGATTGTTTTGCGCGGTGTTCAGGAAGAAGTACCCAAACTTCAAGAAAAACAGCGCTAATGTGGACTTTTTTGAACCGGTTTTCCCTCCTGGGGTTGATGGTCGTATTGACATTTTTCAGTCAAACCTGTCAGCAAGAGGGTCAGAACGAAGAAGCGGTTTTTCATAAACTCCAGGGTATGACCATGGGAACCAGCTGGCATCTGACCTACGAGTCATCCAGCGATGATGTAATCACCCAATCTCATGTGGATAGTCTGCTGGACCTGATCAATCAATCTGCTTCCACGTACCGACCGCAGTCTATCATAAGCCGGTTGAACCAGGGAGGGACCATCCACGTGGCGGAAGAAAACCCGGAGGAAATTGAATTTTTCCGGTACAATATTGACATCGTAGATCGCGTATGGGAATTGACCGACGGATATTTTGATCCCACGGTGATGGAACTGGTCAATTATTGGGGGTTTGGATATGAAGGACACCGACCTGTAGAATCGGTCGATTCCGCCCGGATCGATTCATTGCTTCAGTTCGTGGGGTATGAGGCTATCGGTGACCGGTTTGACGGAGAGACCTGGCGATTGCCTTCTGGGATGCAACTGGATTTTAGCGCGGTGGCCAAAGGAGCAGCGTGCGATTGGTTGGGCCGCTCATTTAAAAATATAGGGGTATCCAATTACCTGATCGAAATCGGGGGGGAAATGCTGGTCCATGGACCGGGACGGGCCGGAAAAGGATGGATCGTCGGGGTGAGCAAGCCACAGCTCAATGCTCCTGCGCAAGAACTTATTGAAGAGTTGGCCATACGGGATAAGGCACTGGCTACCAGTGGAAATTATCGGAATTATTATAAATCCGACGACCGGCTGATTTCGCATACGATCAATCCGATGACCGGATACTCGGAAGAAAAAAGTATCTTGTCGGCCACGATCATTGCAGAGGATTGTGCAACGGCTGATGCGCTGGCTACTGGTGTCATGGCCATGGGGCTAGAATCGGGGAAAAAAATGCTGGATGAAACAAAAGGGATCGAAGCATATCTGATTTACAATAATGGCGCGGACAGTATGTTAATATACGAGACTGCAGGAATGAATTCTTTAAAATACAATACGACAAAACCATGATAAATTTTAACCTGGACAGGGATTTGATCTTTTTGGACATCGAATCGACCGGGCTCCACGTGATCCATGACCGGATCATCCAATTGGCATTGATCAAATACAGCAAAGATCAGGACGACCCCGTAGAATATACAACGATCGTCAATCCCGGACGGGAGATTTCTGAGGAAGCGATCGCCGTCCACGGTATAACCCCCGAAATGGTGGCCGACAAACCGTTTTTCAAGGATATAGCCCGGGAAGTATATGATTTTATCGGAGATGCTGATTTTGCGGGCTACAATTCCAATAAGTTTGACGTCCCCATGTTGATGGAAGAACTGGATAGGGCTGGCTTGCCGCTGGATATGACGGTCAGACGGACCATCGACGTGATGCGTATCTTTACCAAAATGGAACCGCGAAACCTGGTGGCAGCGTTGAAATTTTATACCGGCGAGGATCTCCACGATGCACACGATGCGCTGGAAGATGTCCGGGCTACGGTCAAAGTACTCCAGGGGCAGTTGCAAAAATATCAGAATACCCCCTACGATGACGGCGAAGGGAATATTACTGTACCGATCCAGAATGACGTCCAGTCATTGCATGATTTTACGACCGATCTTCGTTTTGCGGATGTCACTCAAAAACTGAAGTACGATCTCGAAGGCCGGGTGGTTTTCAATTTCGGAAAATACAATGGCCAGCCGGTAGGCAGGTTTCTGTATCAGGACCGGCAGTATCTGGGCTGGATGCTGGCTAAAGATTTTTCATACCAGGTAAAGGACATCATTCAGAAAGAAGTGAAAGCCTACGCGGATCAGTTGACTAAAAATCAATAGAAGTCGCAGCGACTTACAGTGGGATGTCTTTTCGACTGCTTAAAATGAAAGGGTGGTTTTGAATCGAAAATATAAAGACGTAGAATCTTCGGCCTTGAATACCGCGCTTCACGTATTCGTTTCGGTATTGGTCATTTTTGGATTGTACTCCTGCGAGGAATATCAGGAAGGTTGTATGGATGCATCCGCGACCAATTTCCGGATCTCCAATCAACTTCCCTGCTGTTGTGAATATCCACAACTCGTCTTTCAGACCACGCTGACAGATGACAGCGCGACGTTGGCGTTTGCTGACACTTTTGTAAATCAACTGGGACAAAGATATCTGATCCGGGATTTGCGTTTTATCGCATCCGGAATCAGGATAGCCGATTCGCTCGACCGGGTCTTCGGTCCGACAGATACGTTTGACCAATATGTGGTGTCCCCCGATATTCTGGCTATCGACGTTCTAAATCTCAACAGTACCGGGGCTAATTTTATGCAGAATGGTCGGTTTGATGAAATAAGCTTTGATCTGGATAAGATCGATGAGCTGCAAGCAAAGACTCCCGGAGATTTTCCGGTCGATCATCCGTTCCGGGATAGTGTATTTTATGATTTTAACCGACAGCAATGGACGGTTGCCAAAGCCACCATCGATGTGGTGGACCAGGGATTGATCACGATTATTTTATCCGGCGATGACTGGCCCGCGTCCTTCCGGATTCCAGGCCACTGGACCAAATCAAAAGGGAACGATCTCACGGTGAATTTTCGGATCAATATCGGCACCTTATTTGGCGGTATGGACTTTTCATTACCCGAAAATGATCTGAAACGGGAATTTGGTACAAACTTACCGGCTTCCTTTGAACCTTAACTCCATGACAAGTATTGTATCAATACATGAAACGGGTATTCGGACATAAAATAGTGGCAATTGCCGGGCTCTTGGTCACTTTGCTTTGGGCATGCGACAAGGATGTGCCCGATCCGCCCGGAGACTACCGGCAGGACCTGACCGATATTCCCTACGATCCGATGCCGTATTCTCTTCCTGTTCCGCAGAATTACCCGCAAATGCTGGTTCCATCCAGCAACCCCCTGACAAGGGAAGGGATAGAATTGGGGCGAAAATTGTTTTACGATCCGATCATGTCCAGGGATAGCACCGTCTCGTGTGGCAGTTGTCATATGCAGTCGCAGAGTTTCAAAGACCCTGATGGCATATCGACGGGGGTGGACCGGAGGACCGGACGGAGGACTTCTATGAATCTGATCAATGTGGGATATAACACGAGGACCCTCTTTTGGGACGGCCGTTCGACGACTCTTGAAGATCAGGTCACGCATCCGCTGGAAGATCCCAACGAACTCGATCACGATTGGCGTAGCCTGGAAAGTCAACTCAGGAGGCACCGCGATTACCCGGGATATTTCAGAAAAGCATTTGGGATAAGAACCGCCTCGGAGATCGACAGAGAATTGATTTCCAAAGCTATTGCTCAGTTTGAGAGAACCCTGATCAGCAGTGGTAATACCCGCTATGACCGGGCTTTGCGCGGTGAAGTGGTATTGACCGAAGATGAACTGGCGGGATATCTTATGTTTGTGGACGCGGTTCCCGATCTGCCGGATGCGGAATGCGGGCATTGTCATGCCGAACCTCTGTTTACCACCTTTGAATTTAGAAACAACGGTCTGGAAAATATTGACAATCTGGAGGATTTTCCGGATAAAGGTCGGGGAGAAGTAACGGGGAATAGCCAGGATAATGGGAAATTTAAAATACCTACCTTGTTCAATGCAGCTATTTCACCCCCTTATATGCACGATGGACGTTTTCAGACTTTGGAGGAAGTCATGGATCATTACAACAGCGGGGGCCACCGCCAGTCCAATACGGATCCCCTGATCCAACCTCTGGGGTTGTCGGAGAAGCAAAAGCAACAGGTGATCGCTTTTGTTAAAACCCTGACAGATTCCACCTTTCTAACTGAAAAAAATTTTTCCGATCCCGCTCACTGATGAGTAACATGTGTTGGGTCAAATATTTGGAATTTCATTGATTGTCAATTAATTGTAACTTTTGCACCCATTTTCCAATGTAACAATACCCATATTTTGTATTATGCCTGGGCCGGAACTGACATTATATTTGTATCATCCGAAATCGATTTATACATAGCAAGAGATATAATAGTTTTGGATATGTTCATGGGATTATAATTTGCATACTCGGGCCACCAGATTTTCTTGTGGCTCGTTTTTTTTTACTGCAAATTCTTCAGACTAATTTTTCTTCCTTTCTCCGCCATCTTCCACAATTTCATAAAAATAAAAGCCGTAATCGTAGCATCGCCCATAGCCGAATGCCTGTTGTGCGTCAATATGTCAAATTCTCCGGCGATTTCATCCAGGGAAGGCAATCGGGAAGGATACCGCTGATAGGTGAATTTACTCGGGAACGACTTCTTGTACAAATCTCCGGTATCTACCAATGGATTGACCAATTGGAAGTCGAAGTGTCGTTTCAGTGCCTGATTGATCATAGCTACGTCGTACCCAATGTGGTGCCCTACCAGAACTTTGCCAGTGAGGAGCGGAATGATGGTTTGGAGATATTCTTTTTCGGGCAGTCCATCTTCGATGTCCTTTTGCAGCAATCCGTGAATCAGGATGCTTCCCGGGTCAAAATAGGTTTGGCGAACATAACAATGATAGGACTGGCCAGGGAATATTTCAAAATCGTGGACAGGAATCGAAGCATACGAGATGATCCTGTCCTTGTGAACGTCCAGTCCGGTAGCTTCCAGGTCCACCACCGCAAAGTCGAGCTCACGGGAAGGCGTTTTGGGATCTATCTTTTGCGTTTCTTCCAGATATTTTCTGATCCAGGGAGGGTCAGACGGAGAAGGTTGGATTTTATTTTTTTTTCGAAAATGCCACATCAGAAAAACTTTAACCGAAATCTCACGGTCAGTACTTCCTGAAGCTGGCCGATGGGTTTGAAACTATTTCGCAGCAGTAATCGCTGGACTTTACTAAGCTCATCCGGCGAAAAATACCGCCCTGAATTGGAATTTTTAGTGCCGTTCTTGGCCCGGAGTTTCATCAGGACTTCATACGAATCGCGGGCATCCAGGTACAATTCGGCATTTCGGGAATCCACTTCCGCGAGTTTTTCGTACCGATCGATGGTGTTGTTGATCCGGCCCACCTGTTGTTCCAGAACCAGAACCCTGGCTGCATCCACGAGGGGCAGCATGGCCCGATGCTTGATGTCGAACTGGTTTTTGTGTTCTCCGTCTTTTTCCAGGATAAAACTTCTGAAAAAGCTCAGAGGTGGAGGAGTTTCAACCGCATATTTGGCCAGGTAGGTCAGGAATATCTTGCTATCGTGCACGATATTGAATATATGAGCGGTCAGTTCTCTGGTCAGGTTAACTTCTCCGTACACCGAACGATAATCCATAAAAATATTGGCGTGCAGGATAGATTCATTATCCGGTGAGTGGATCCAGTGCGAAAACTGCCCTTTCCATTCATCGATGGACAGGCACCATTTGGGGTTGCTGGCCATCATAAAAGCCGGGCAGTGTTTGAATCCGCAAGTCACCATAATAGCGACCACCTGCTCGGCCAGATCCAGGAAATATTTTTTGACTTCCGCGTATTGTTCGCGGGGGACCTGCTCGAAGATGATCGCATGATCCTGGTCAGTCCGAATGATCTGTTCTCTGCGCCCCAGAGAGCCTATGGCTACCCAGGTAAATTTTACCGGCGGGATCCGCCCCGATTCCTCTTCTATCCGCTGCTTTGAGATTTCGATGGCCCGGACAAACAGAGCATCGTTGATCGCCGTCATAATGCCGGAAATAAAGGTGATGGCCACGTCGCGTTCCAGATACCGTTCGAGTAAAATATCAGCTTTTTCCCGAACCCTCCTCAGATCTTCCGGGTCTTTCAGTTTTTTAAATTCTTTGATGATCATGCCCGGACTATTGCCCTGATAAACGAGCATTTCGCCCTCCGAAAACACCCCTTCTATCGGCGTATCATCGGTGCCATCCCTGGTGATGATGATCTGACTGATATTGTGCTGGATCATAGCCATCTGGGCATCGGCGTACGTGGCTCCTTCCGGCAGACAAATGACCGGAGAATGCATGACCTCACTGATGGGGCGGTCGAGATCCAGCCGTCTCAGTCCCACTATACG
The DNA here is from genome assembly GCA_937876435.1 of uncultured Bacteroidota bacterium. Taxonomy (GTDB): domain Bacteria; phylum Bacteroidota; class Bacteroidia; order Chitinophagales; family Saprospiraceae; genus Membranihabitans. The sequence continues at coordinate 5,057 of CALEIL010000315.1, read as the reverse complement.
CCTGATATCAGAATCGGTTAATATCCCGATCGGAAATTTTTGATCATTCACCACTACGATCGAACTGACCTTCTGGTGCGTCATAATACTCGCCGCTACTTCTATGCTTGTCTCCGGACTGCACGTTACCGGTTCACGAGACGTCTTTAAAGTCTGGACTTCCAGTAATTTTTCATCCTGAAAAACTTCGCCGGTGCTGATGAATACCAACCCGTCCGTATTATCTTTTAACCGATCCTTCCGGGATCCGGCCGCAAAACTGGAGGCTAAAAATGATCCTACCCTCGGATTTTGGGCCATGATCTTTCGGATGTCCTCCGTCGCTACTCCGTAGACGATCGATTCCTCCTGTGCGGTACCGGTAGACAGATATGGCTGGTTGGCGATGACTGGTCTGATCCCAAATAAGTCCCCTTCTCCGCAAACATCCACGAGGATATTGACCCCTCCTTCCAGACGTTCGAGTTTTACGGCTCCCTTTCGGACCAGATAGAAAAAATTGCCTGCCTCCTCTCCCTGCCGGAAGAAAACCTCGCCTTTCTCCACGTATTTGAGCTTGATGCGCTCCATGATGAGTTCTATTTCCTCTGTATTCATCATCGAAAATGGTGGGAAATCGATCAGGAAATCCTGGATCCGATATTTGAGGACGTTGGTTTCTTTCATGGAAGAATGATTATTTTTTCCGTCCAGACATCGTGGTCCGTAGTGATCGAAATGAAAACGGGACCCGGGGACCAGGAAGACGTGGAGACGGTTATATCATGCGTATCCGATCCTGATACATGCCGATACAATTCCTTCCCCTGAATATCCAGGATTCGGATGCGTTGAATGGCGAGTTCGGGCCTGGCCTGGATGGTGATATACTGACTGGCCGGATTTGGGAAGACTTTGATCTTGCCGGTCAGGGGGTTGGGGGCTACCGAAACCAGTTCATCGAGACGGACCGGAACCTCGATAATACCCGACCAGCGGCCATCAGGGGATTCCGCCGAAATAAATATCACCTCCCTGTCAAAATCGGAATTGTTCTTATATTGAATAATTCCGGACAGGATATCATCGTGTGACCATTTCTGTCCAGGTCTGAGGGGAACGCCGTTCTTCAGAAGCTGGCCATGGCTCGTCGTATCCACCCATTCATAGATCACACCATTGGCATCGGTGATGGCGACCTGATCGATGGTCAATGGATTTTGACCGCCTGGTGCCACATAGAGCGTATCGGTACTGACTTCCAACGGATCGAGGTTCAGAGCGCCACAGAGCTCCAGCGTAGCCGCCTGGAATATACCTCCGGCCCCTATGACGCTGTCCTGCCAGTGGATATTCCACGTGCCCCGGCTGGTGGACCCCCGGAATACCGAAAGTGGTTCCAGCGGTTTGACCCTGGTACCAGCACTCAGCCGGCAATCTGTATAATCCACGCTTTCATCGTCAAAACTGATGTCGATGTTGAGGCTTCTTATCCCACATTCTCCTTCGTATAAAGTCGCGTGGAATGTGTCCTTTTGCAAGGTGAGTTTGAGTTGATTGACCGATTCATGGAAACCCCCGACATCGAGAACATTCACGTCAGATATTTCAAAATCATCCTCTACTGTGATCGCAGACACAATCTCTCCGGGGGCACTAGCCCCTAATCCTGTAGGTAGACCTGGCCCCGGATAGGTCCGGCAATCCTGAATTTTGGTTTGAAATCCTGCTACAGGGACATTGGTCGTGGTGGTGCACAGATTTTGGGGCAGGACGCGCCAGAAATAAATTTCACCCTCCTCCAGGATGACGGTTGAACTAATCGAGTCTGACGTAATATTGGGTTCTGACAACACGATAAAATCGGGATGAAAGCTGGCTGAGGTGCTGACCTCCAGGTTGTAATAGTCTGCATTGGGAGAAGGGTTCCATTGGAAGGTGGGGACAACCTCTATGCCCTGGACGTCGTCATCTGGATATTGGAGTGCCAATTGGGAATGGGAATTGTTCACTACGATCAGGGAAATATCCCTGGAAATGGTATCTTTTGAATCACCAAAGGCATTTAACTTAAAATGAAGGGTGTCAGAATCCAGCGTTACCGGAACGTCAAATGAAATATTGACGGTGCCACTAATCTCCGACAGTGTATCTGTCAACATCACCGCCACGTCGGAATAGGGATTTTCAATACTGTAATGCAGGGTTTCATCAAAACCCAGGACCGGAAAGGAGGTGACCGAAACGCTGGCATTTTCCGGTAGGCAGATGATCTGACGACCTGGCGAAATGTGGAGTCCGAAAGTAGGTTCATCGGGAAGGACAATGGGTATGTTCTGGTCTGAAATGTCAAAGAATACATGGTCGTATCCCTGGATCATAAATCGTACGCTGTCTGAAGCGATATCGGGAATTTGAATGTCTTCTTCCCCATCGTTTTCGGTTTTTTCTGACAGGATAACAGGAAAGGTTTTACCACCATCTACCGACATCCTGATCATGACGTGAGGTGCATTGACCAGACCCTTGTCAGTGCCGGCTACGTTCCACTGGACGCGGGCCAGAGATCCAGCGTACAACCGATCGGTTGTGTCGTTGGGAAAATCGATAAAAAAAGGTCCTGCGGTAGTGGTGCTTTTGAAAGAAACGGTTTTTTGTACGATGCCTCCACCATTCTCGTGATTGTCCCGGACGGTCAGGCCAAACGTCATATCCCGGTCATAGGTCGGTAGTACCTCTTCCTGGTCTGGTCCGGAATGGAGCAGGGCATCCAGGCGGGGAATGTATCTGGTTCCGGTCGTGTCCGGGGCAAAGGAACGGATGGACGGACCTGACTGGATCGGTTCGCCCAGGGGAGCTATGGGGCCGATATTGAGTTGATCCCAGGAGTAGGTCAATACGTCGTTGTCATTGTCTGTGGCAGTAGCGGACAGGACAAACGGAGTACCGACCGGGATGTATAAATCCTGGTCTTCCGGAATGTTGATTGAGGTGATTTCCGGATTTTCGTTGGCCAGTTCTTCGGTGGTGACGCAAGCGCTGCCCGGCCCGATTTCCATGTATCGCACCATCTGCTGTATGGATCCGGTGTGAAAATAAAAGGGTCCGGGAATGTATCGCAGATTTTGATTTCCACACGTATTGATATAACTCATGATCGACGAGCCACTACCTGGTTCGTAGGCCGAATTGCCGGCTCTTTGAGTGTTATTGATGCCGGGACAATTGGACCAGGTGTGCGCGGCACCCAACTGGTGACCCAATTCATGGGTCAATACCCTCACGTAATCTTCCAGGTCATTGGTCAGATCGCACGACAGGGCTTTACCTTTGCTGAATTCGCAAATGGTCCCCACGCCGGCGGACACCCCTGCGGTACCCCTTCCGCAATTGGTGGCGAGGAGATGGCCCAAATCAAAATTGCTGCGACCGATCGTTTTGACCAATTGTTCGTCCAGTGTGTTGAGCATGAGCGTATTATTGCCTTCCGTATAGGGATCATTTTCTTTCTCATGAAAAAACAACTGGGTGCTCTCATCAATGATCTGAAATCGTAATGCTACCTCTCTCAGAAACACTTCATTGACGCGGTTGAATATCTTATTGATCTGGGCAAGAACTGATTCTGTGGTCCCGCCATGTCGGGCCGAATATGTAGAGGTGACCGATATCGCTAGATCGTATATTTTTTGATTGACAAGGATTGCCCTTCGAACACTTATGCCAGGAAGGTCGGCCGGCGGATTGGTCGTACTCGTAGGGGTAAGACATTCCCCCAGTGGGGTACTCCCGTCTGAGGATTTTGATCCTATAGCAGTGAGCCGATACATATTATAAATATTTTTCCCTACTTGTTCGATCGAGTACCGATGCGTTCCAATATTCAATACGATGTCTATTCCTCCCGGATCCTGGGACAGCCTCCCGGAAATATTTGTGGACCGGAATGAATACGCCCGGATATGTGGAAACCGGTTTTGCAGCGCGGGCTCCAGAACCGGGCTGTTTCTGATCTCGACTGGTATGGATTGTCCCGCTGGCCCCGGGATGTTGATGAAGTCTCCATCCAGGGGATTCTCCGGGAAGTCGATCAATCGAAATTGGTTTAAAGTGTGGTGGGTATTGGATGACTCAGAGCGAACGATATTCTGTTTCGCGACTGCCAGTTTTTCCCATATTTGGGCCCTTAGAGGCATTGATATTCCAAATCCGAGTATAATCAATAGTATTTTATGCCCCATTCTTAATGTTGATTTTTCTATAAAAAGTCTTTGATCTGCATGCCTATTCAATGTTGGACAATAAACTTACAAAATTACCTCAAATTCCCAAGTTTATAAATCTTTAAAGGAAGCCAAAACGTCCATGGCGCGTCTCAGTCGATATTTTTGTCTGTTGGCTTGATGGTAAACGCTTGCCTAACCATACTTACGGTTATCAAAATTTCACTGTTGCCACACATTATTTTGCATAGTGCAAAATTTACTACTTAAAATATTGATTTGCTACCGTCAATTGGGGAGTATTAAAATATAAAATTTTAACAAAAAATATTTTCATATTTATTCTTATTTTCTATTAGCTTAGCTTAGCTTAGCTTAGTCGTATTATTTAACATTTAAATTCTACGATGATGAAAAAACTACTGTTATTTGGATCGTTTTTCATAATTAGTTTCGTGACCGCTTTGGTAGGTGAAAGTAGTGGTGTTCAGGCAGATTCTTATACTTGTCAGGGCAGTAAAGATTGTCCCGAAGGTTATATAAGCGACTATATAGGCTCACATCTTTTCTGTTATATAAAAGAAAGTTCAACTGATACCGGACATTGGTCCTGGGATAATTAACTGATTTTCACAGACTTAATATAGCCTGGACAATTTTCCATACAGAAAACGACTAAACATACCAACAGTTACTCCTCAAATACATAGACTCAATTGTATCGGTTATGTTTAGGAAAGTTAATCATTTTTCCTAAGGAAGAGTGTTAAATATATCATGTGAAAAAATATATTGTCTTTCTGTTACTTTCGTTAAGCTCCTGTGGCAAAGATACTAGTATTGTAGAAAATAATA
>CALEIL010000314.1 GCA_937876435.1 uncultured Bacteroidota bacterium | reverse complement strand
GGGTTGAGGTGGTAGTAAATTTCTCTTCCTCTTGGTTCTTTGTCTACGAGTTCGCATTCGGTCAGGATTTGAATGTGTCTGGAAACGGTTGGCCTGGCGGTATCAAAATTGGCTGCGATGGCTCCGGCTGTCAGAGATTGGGAAGCCAACAGCAGGAGTATCGCTCGCCGGGTGGGGTCTGCGATGGCCTGAAAGGGGTCTCTTCGTATCTTCATTGCGTAGTCGTTTGACTACAAATATATATGTAGTTATTCGGCTACGCAAATTTTTAACAAATTATTTTCACACTTTTTCCTTCTTGGTATAAATTTCATAAGTAGGGATGCACGTCGTTTTGGGTATTTGTACGACGTCAAAAAAAGTAGTGAATGGAAACTTTTCGAAATCCTTGTAAGTTATAACTTTGTTCGGACGACAAAAATCTAAAGATGGAAACTAATATTATAAAAATCGGAAATTCCAAAGGGGTCATCATTCCTGCAAATATTATAAAGTTACTGGGTTTGGAAGATTCGGTACGGTTGGAATTGGATAATGAAAGATTAATTCTGACAGCGGGCAAAAAGAAAAAACCAAGGGAAGGATGGGACGAAGCAATTCGTACTGAAATTGAAAAAAACGGTCAACCTGAGCGGTTATTATCTGATTTTTTTGAAGACGAAGATCTCAGTGAATGGACCTGGTGAATCAATATGAAATTTATTGGGTGGATTTAAATCCAACTACCGGAAGTGAAATTAATAAGGTTCGCCCTTGCGTTGTAATCTCTCCGAATGAAAGTAATTCCTGGTTAAATACGGTTTTAGTAGCTCCTGTTACATCTACCATTCGACGTTTTCCGATGAGAATGCAAATTACTTTATCCGGAAGGAAATCACAGATTTGCCTGGATCAGATACGGTGTGTCGATAAGACCAGATTAGGGAGTAAAATGGCCATATTGAATCAAAAGAATATAATCGAGATTAAAAACCTATTGCTGGAGTATCTTGTAGATTGACGACACGATCCCTTAAAATGTACTTTGAATTGCCTTCTCTTCAAATTTATTTCCTGCCTTGAGATTCTTTGCTACATAATAATCCCCGTTCTAAACATACGCCACCAATCACCAATCACCATTTCGGCTCGGCAACCTTCCCCCAACACACTCACGAATTTAAAATTTGGCATTCAAAAATCGACATTCAAAAGGGTAAAGGCGGATCGCTCCCCTCATGCCAGACTGCAACCTCCTTCCCCCAACACTCACACTCCGCTAATGCTGATGGCTAAAAGCTAATAGCTTCCCACCAATCACTGATTACTATTCACCAAACAACCCCCTATCTATCCCCGGGATGACCTTCAAGGCATTTTTGTAGTAGATCTTTTTCAGCACCTCATCGTCGAGGTCCAGTCCGTACATTTTCCAGAAGGCGTGGTAGCGTTTGTAGTAGGGAAAGTATTCATCGTCGGATTCCAGGACCCGGAAATACGTGTGGTATTCCTCCGGATTCCAGGCGTCCTTTCCAAACATAACGCGGTCCTGGTATTTGGTCAGGAATTTTTTGGCAAACCGTGGTTGTCGGCCCAGTTCGGCGATGACTGCACCGATTTCGGTGTAGACGTTGGGCATTTCATCGAGCAATTCGCCTAGTTTTGCGAGATCATTGGCGTACCAGCCGAGATGAGCGTTGATGAAATTGGTGTTTTTGTGTTTGCGAAAGACGTTGTGTTGTTCATCGATGATGGTCTGCCAGGGTGCCGGGTCGGTATCGCTACGTTTGCGATTGGGCCGCAGTTTGAGTTCTAGCCATCGCTCATTTTGATTGTCGTGTGGTTCCCAGAATGATTTGGGATCGGCAGAATGGATCAAGACGGGGATGCCCAGCTCGCCGCACTTTTCCCATACGGGTCCGATGCGGGGGTCATCGATTCGAATGCGGTCTCCCTTAGAATCCCGGTTGTGCATCCCCAGGCTTTTGTATATTTTCAACCCGCTCGCTCCCAGTCGGACATCGTTTTCGATTTGTGCCACCGTTTTCTCGGTCCAGCCGGGTTCATCGATTCCGGAGAAATCGACGTTGGTAAATACCATGAACCGATTGGGGTAATTATTTTTTACATTTTCGAGCGCTCCCTTCAGGTGTTCATCGGATCCACGTCCCCGACCGGACAGGTTGACCATCACCGCCATATTGATCTCATCCATAGCCTCGGTCAATTCGCTGAGGTCCATAGTCGGCATTCCAAACTGGTGGCTGTGCACATCGATAAAGGGGAATTTGGCCCGCGTGATTTCTTCCCCGGGAACCACCAGCGTAGACGGTGGGTCGTACTCTTCAAAGTCC
>CALEIL010000313.1 GCA_937876435.1 uncultured Bacteroidota bacterium | reverse complement strand
TGTCGGCCGATCCTACCGAAGGTGCGTATGTACGGATCTCGATTTTCCAATTGATTCCCGTTCCCCCCGTACGGGGGGCTACAAAACCGGGTCGAGCCTACGGCTCTAGGAGAACCGAAAAATCTTAAATCTTAAATCGTAAATTATTCCCCCTTCACCGGCGCCTGCCAGGATGGCAACTCAGCTTTCGCGTTCCCGGTTTTGAGGTAGGTGTCAAACCAGCGCATCATCCGGACCGAATAATCGTACCGCGCGGTGGCGTTGCGATTGCCGTGCCCTTCACCCGGATACCAGACGAGTCGAACGGGGACGTCCGGTTTTCGTACTTTCAGGTGGCGGTACAATTCCAGGGATTGACCGGGATATACCCGGGTATCTTGTTCGCCGTGCATGATCAACAGCGGAGTTTTGGACCGGTCCACGTAGTAGACCGGGCTTCGTTTCAGGTAACCATCCCAGTCTTCCCAGATTCTTTTGCGCGCATGGACCAGGTAAAGTTCTTCCGGGATATCGCTGGTGCCCCATTTGGAGAGGTTGTTGGATATACCTACGAACATCACCCCGGCCGCAAAACGATCGGAGTAATACGTGCTCATCCAGGCGGTGGCGTATCCCCCATACGATCCTCCGGTAACTCCGATCCGGTCTTTGTCCGCGATGCCTTGTGCGATCAGATGATCCACCCCGTCCACCACATCGTCAAATTCCGCACCGCCCAGATCGCCCTGGCTGCTATACGCAAAGTCGATCCCACGTCCCGTACTTCCTCTGTAATTGGGATAGAAAACGGCGTATCCGTTCCCCGCAGCCATTTGGCCCGGACTGCTGTAACTCGTCATCCACCCGTTGAGGTAATGAGATTCCGGACCACCGTGGACCACCGTGATGGTCGGTGCAGGTGAACCGCTGGATCCTTCCACTGGATGAATGAGAATGCCCTCAATATCGTATTTTCCATCCCTGGATTTGTAGGTGATCACTTCCTGCTTACCGAGTTTTACATCGTCCAGCCATGGGTTGTGATGTGTGAGTCTATTTGCCTGGCCTGATGAAGACATTTCAAACAATTCATAAGGATGGGAAGGAGTACTGGCTACGAACGCACTACGCTGCACGCCACTGAATGCCACGCTACGAATATCGAAATCGGTTCCCCGGAATATAATTTTCTTTTGATTGTTGGAAGGATTCAAAGTACCGATAATGGAAGAGGTTCCTTCGCTCGCCAGAAACTGAATTTCATCGTTTTTACTCCATCGGATCTGTTCGTATTTGCCTTCAAATGAGGAATCGATCAACCGGGGATTTCCACCGTTGACAGAGACCAGTAAGATCCGGCCGTCCGTGGGGTCATTGATGTCCGCTGCCGCTCTTATGGCGATCTGACGACCGTCTGGAGACCACTCTATCTGTCCCAGTTTCCCGGCATTGTTGATTTCAGCGGTCACATCTCCCGTATTAGCGTTCACGATGCTTATTTTTTGAAACATATAGAAATCGTCTATGCCGGATGTCGGAGAAACCGCCACCGCGATTTTACTTCCATCCTGACTCCATTCCGCCATATTCATGGAGCCTTCCACGGGGATTCTTTCGGCATCGCGATCCGATCCGGGTACGACTGTATAACCGCTGGTCATCGGTTGATTCTCCTCATAGACTTTGGCCGAATATGGCATTTTGGATTCTGACTTTTCAGCTTCGTCGGTCGATCTGAATAATAGCGACTTGCCGTTCGGATGCCAGGAATACCCGGAGATGCTGCGGTCAAACTCGTATAAAACGCTGGCTTCTCCGCCATCCAGAGCGATCTGATACAAAACATTTTTGGACAGCTCCGGATGTCTGGATAAAAATGTCAGCGTAGAATGCCCCGGTCTGTAGGCTATGCTGCTCACACTGCCCCGGGTATAAAATGGAACGCCCGCATTTTCCTTGTACAGGTAGAGATGACTTTCCGCCCCTTTATTTTCCTTGAAAGGATCTGCAGGGGTCGATAATACAAAACTTGTGTACTCGCCATTCTCTGAAAGAGCGACCTGACTGACGTTTTCGATTTTAGCCACCATCTCCGGTGTCAGGATATTCTGTGACCACAACGGCCCGACCAAAGCTATAAATGCGCAGGTCAGGAAAACGGTCATCCAATCATTCAAAATTCTACGTCTTGCGATCCGGAAGTTCATAAAATCATTTTCATTCTTTTGAAGGGCTGTAGCAATTGTTATACTTTTCATATACTCATATTTCGGTTATTCTCACACGATTGTTATTCCAGCAAAGTTAAGATAATAGTTGAAATAACCCAATGATGATCGTACGGTCATTCCTCCTCCGCAAACGATGTTTTCATTAAGGTAAAATGGCCGATGGACCCGCCCTGTAGGAGTCGGTGTTCATACCGGGTGGTGGTCGCTGACCGTTTCTTGCCCTATTCATAACACAGAATATTGTCCTGCATCATCTTTCCATCAGTTTGTATTAAATTCCTATCTTAACCCCGAAATAAACTTTTGCCTGATTGGAAAACAAATACGCCTTACACAGAGAAGACATCCGGGAACCACCCAAAACCCTGGCGGGTAAACTGAAGAATCTGGGTCCTGGTTTTATCCTTTCCGCCGCCATCGTAGGATCAGGGGAATTGATTGCGACCACGACACTCGGTGCCAAAGCAGGCTTTGTCGCATTTTGGGTTATCCTGGTCAGTTGCCTGGTGAAGGTCACCCTACAAATGGAATTTGGCAAGCACGCCATCTATTCGGGCGAAACGATCATGTCTGCTTTCAACAAACTGCCTGGACCCCGGCTGGGAAAGGCCAATTGGTCGATCTGGTCCTGGTTGTTTATCCAGCTCTTTAAACTGCTGCAGGTTGGTGGAATCGTAGGAGGTGTAGGAATTGCCCTGAATATGATGTTCCCATCCATTCCGGTCGTGGTTTGGGTGATCTTTACGGCAGTAGCAGCGGCGCTTCTCGTCTATCGGGGACAATACCAATCCATCGAAAAAATTGCCCTGGTTATGATAGGGCTATTCACCTTGATGACCGTTGCTTCTGTATTCTCCTTGCAGTTTACGGAGTTTGCCATCACCCGGGATAACCTCGCCGAAGGGCTATCTTTTTCGCTGCCGGTAGGGGTGGTGGGTTTTGCCCTGGCGGCGTTTGGCATCACGGGCGTGGGCGGGGACGAGATTATGTATTACAATTACTGGTGCCTGGAGAAAGGCTACGCCCGGTATACTGGCCCATACGAGGATACTCCGGACTGGAATCGACGTGCCAGGGGATGGATTTCGGTGATGTATATGGACGCGTTCTTGTCAATGGTGGTTTACACGCTGGTGACCGCGGCGTTTTATTTATTGGGAGCGTCGATTTTGTATGGAAAAGGGCAGCTTCCGGAGGGATACGAGACCATTGAAACCTTATCGTACATTTACACCGAGACGCTGGGATCCTGGGCCCGCAATGTATATCTGTTCGGTGCGTTGGTCGCGCTTTTTTCCACCGTTTTCGCAGCCCTGGCGAGTTGGACGAGGATATTTTCGGATGCATTCTGGCAGCTGGGATGGATTCGGTTTGACGATCCGGTCGTGCGGCAAAGGAGTTTCGCCATCATGGCCTGGGTATTTCCGGCTATTTGGGCCATGTTGTATTTGTTCATCGAACTTCCGGTGATGATGATCCTGATCGGTGGTTTTTCCACTTCGATTCTCCTGTTGCTGGTGGTTTTCGCAGCCTACCGATTCCGATACTATAGACTGCCCGATTCCCTCAAGCCCTCAAGGTTTTATGATATTTGTTTGTGGCTCAGCATTATAGCCATCTTGGGAGTAGGAGTGTATTCGGTTGTGAAAATTTTGTAAAATGAACGGGGAGTCAGGTTGTCAAAGTCGAGAAGAGCGGGTCATGGACTTTAAAAGTCACCTCATTGCAGAATTTACCCGTGTGGCCAATTCGGAAATCGCTGAAGGCCAGAAAGCGTATATGAAACACAAGTTTGAATTCTTTGGTATTCAAGCCCCAAAGCGCAGAGAAATTCAGCGACCTTTTCTGAGAAAAGAATACCTCCCGGATAAAGCAGATGCCTTACTTTTGATCCGTCAGCTCTGGAATGAACCACAGCGCGAATTGCAGTACTTTGGAATGGACATGATCTTCAAATATCAGCGAGAGTTGGAAAAAGAGGACATCGAATTTCTGGAATTCTTGATCACGCACAAGTCCTGGTGGGACACCGTCGATTTCCTGGCTGCCCATCCGGTGGGGGCGTATCTGAAAAAATTTCCGGAAGCGAGAGGATACCTGGTTGATAGCTGGCTGGATTCGGGCAATATGTGGTTGCAGCGAACTTGTTTGATTTATCAGTTGAAGTATAAGGAAGAGCTGGACACCGTGGAGTTGGAGTCGACGATCGAACGGTTGAACGGCGGCAAAGAATTTTTCATCAACAAGGCCATCGGCTGGATACTCCGGGAATATAGCAAAACCGATCCGGAGTGGGTGATATCCTACGTTAACCGGGTGGAACTTCATCCCATGAGTAGAAGGGAGGCGATGAAGAGGATTAAGCATTGAGGATTGGTGATTTCGGATTGCTAAGCCTGCCTGCCGTTACCGCCATGGTAGGCAGGCTGCCGGAGTCCCTGCAATAGTACGGGACGAAGGAAGATTGGTAAGCCGCCTCCAGGATTGATGATTTCACATTATATTCTTATATTGAGTTTTTGGAGTTAATTTATCACGTATGCCTAGTCAAAACCCAGCCCGCCGGAAATTCCTGAGAAATTCGTCCCTCGCTGCTGCATCAGCCATTGCTTTTCCATTTATCGTCCCGGCTTCGGTGATGGGACCGTATTCACCGTCCAATCAAATCAATGTAGGAATGATCGGTACCGGTCGCCAGGCCTTGCAGGTCAATCTGCGGAATGGATTCCTGAAACTGCAAAACTGCCGTGTACTCGCTACCAATGACGTGGATCGATGGCGTATGAACCTCGCCACTGCGGAAGAATTGATGGAAATCAGTGGAATTGGAGAAAAACTTTCACAACGGATAATCCGCTACCGGATACAGATTGGTGGTTTTGTGAACGATATCCAAATCAAAGATATTTATGGTTTGGATTATGAAGTGGAACAACGCCTGATGAACAAATTCACCGTAAAAGATACCGTGAAGCTTGAAAAACTAAACATCAACACGGCCAACCTTGCCCAACTTTCCGAAATCCCCTACTTCGATTACGAACTCGCCCGGAAAATCCGCGACTATCGAATCCTGAACGAGGGAATAAAAAGCTTTG
>CALEIL010000312.1 GCA_937876435.1 uncultured Bacteroidota bacterium | reverse complement strand
ATTTTGTAAAATTTTGAAAAGCGTCAATTTACTAAAATAAATTTTTCCCCTCCGGTGATTTCATAAATCCGGACTTTTGTAGTCCATTCCGGTTCTCAATTTTTCCCATTTTTCAGGTAGTAGGTAAAATGTACTACGGCATCCTCTTCTGAGACGTCGGTGGTCCGATAAAAGTCGAGCGCGAAAAAATCCACTTTTTCGACCTGAACGAACATCTCCTCGCAACCCAGATTTCTGGAATGTTCTTTGGCGAATTCTATCAAACTGCTGCCGATGCCCTGGCGTTGATATTCCACCAATACCGCCAGGTCATAAATATAGGCAACCGGTTTGTTGGAATAGTACTGATCCAGAATATGGACGGTCAGACCGCCTACAATTTTTTGCTCCTCCCGGGCTACTATCGCATAAAAAGAGTCCTTGCTCAGTATTTTCCGCAAGTGGTCGGAGGTGGCTGGGGAGTCGTAATCGGTTCCAAAAACCTCCTTAAACACCTCGATAAGGGTGGCCAAATCTTCGGGGGCATCTGAAGTCAACGTAGAAATATCTATCTTCATCAGTCATCTATTGAATTAAATACCAGTTGGCGGAATTTCCAACTGGTCTGATCGCCCGTACCGCCAGACGTTTGCTTGAATATCAGGCCTATGATATTTTCCTCCGGGTCGGCAAAATACTGGGTGTTGAAATAGCCACCCCAATCAAATGTTCCAAAACTACCCCGGCCACCACCGGCTTCCCCTTTTTCATCCACGAGTCCAAAAGCCAAACCGTAATCGCTGCCCCGGTCTCCGAGTAATTCTCCCACCTGATTTTGCATCATAAATTCAACCGTGGTTCGACTGAGCAATCGCTTGCCGTTGTATTCTCCGTTATTGAGGTACATTTGAAGAAATTTGGCGTAATCCTCCACGGTACTGCTTAACCCGGCGCCCCCCGAAAAGAATTTTTTGGCACCCTTCCTGGGATAGTCAGGATCGTAAAAGGTGTAAGGAAGCGGTTCCCACTGACCATTGTCATCTTTTCGCTGGACTGTCACCAGGCGATCGTATTTGGACTCGGGGAGATAAAACCAGGTGTCGTCCATGTCGAGTGGGTCAAAAATATGTTCCCGGAGAAATTCATCAAACGGCATGCCGGACATCACCTCGATAAAATATCCCAACACATCCAATCCCTCGCTATAGGTGTATTTGGAGCCAGGTTCATGATGCAAGGGCAGTTTAGCCAGCCTTTTGACGCTTTCCTGGATAGTAATATCTTCCACTGTAAACAGATCCATCACACCGGCTTTTGCGTAGATCTTCCGGAATTTTTCATCGCCATCGATCACCCCGTATCCTATACCCGAGGTATGGGTCAGTAGATGTCTTATCGTAATTTGTTTTTCGGCTGGCGTCGTGGTAAAGGAAGAATCAGCTTCGTTGAACGATTCCAATAACTGGGCTTTTCCAAATTCCGGTAAATACTTTGATATCGGATCATCCAATCGGAACAATCCTTTTTCCCAGAGCATCATCACGGCGGTGGAGGTGATGGCTTTACTCTGCGAAGCTATCCGGAATATTTCATCCCTTTCCAGTTTACGGTTCGCCTGATTGTCCGCCATGCCAAATGCTTTGTGGTATACGATTTTGCCGTTTCGAGCGATGAGGGCTACCGCCCCGGGTATGTGGCCGGAATCAATTTCTTCCTGGATCATCTGATCGATCAGTTTCAGCCGTTCTGTGGATATACCATTGGCCTCCGGGCTTCCCGGAACGAGGGGTGGTGAATACTGGAGTGACCGGGTCTGGGAATTAGCGGACACAAGAAAACAGATAAAAGCGATAGTGTAGAAGTACTGCATGGTCAGGTCTTTTTTGAAATGTCATGAAAGATATAAAAACATCGGTAAATGTCAATTCACAGCGAGGATTTTATATCTAATAGCCGAATCGAGCGCCAATTATCCGAGAATTTTCCGGGCATGTTCCTGGTTTAGTTCCCATCATTCATTCGATCTAATTGTCTTACCTGTCTTCGAACGAATCCGCACATCTACATATCAATCCAATGGTATGAAGGCCAGACCGCTCTGCGATGTCATCGGTATCACCAGTTGATTGGATTTGGAGTCATAGCACATAGAGGCGGCACTGGGAATATTTTCGGCGATCAATTCTGCCGATTGACCCGGCCGAATTCGTGAAACACCCCCTTGTCGGACGCTGCAAATGTATTTGGTGCCATCGGCCATAATTTCCAATCCATCGCTGCCCGCCTGAACTGCCGATTCCTTTTTAAGCAAGTCCCCTTCCGGTGAATATGTCAGCACATCCGGATTTCCAAAATTGGCCACTACGACATTGCCATCCGGATCAATGGCGATCCCATTGGGCTGTAAAAGAGGGGAGCCTTGCGCGAAAACTGACGCTTCCCCCTGTGGACTGATTTTCCAGACCCTCCAGGAATCAGGATCTGCCTCCTCTCCAAATTCTCCTGTTTGAGTCGTGTAAATGGTTCCATCCTCCAGTACCGTAAGATCGTTGATCCACGGAGAACCTTCGATCCGTATGTCTTCGATCGGTGCGCCTGTTTTCAGGTCAAAACGGCGGATGACCGCCACGCTCGCTTCGTCCTCACTGGTTCCCCCATCCCGGTCAGCAAAGTAGAGCACACCATTGGCGATTTCGCTTCCCAATGGATCATTGAAAACCAAAGCTGGATCTGAATTGCCCCGCTGACCAGGATTCTGAAGGCCTATCCATTTGGAGGTATGAACCGTTCCATCCGGGTTGATCAGGGAAACCCACGCGTCATTTTGTAGCACATTTTGGCGCACGCCCTGGCTCGGCACGATCAGGAGATCCCGGCTTTTATCATAAATGCAGCTTTCTGCATGATATATGGCCCCGTACACTTTAACATTCGATGACATCGGACGAAATTCATCATCGACCATCAGCCCCAGTGGGTTGCCGACCTCAATAGCCGCTCTTTCCTGTCCGTGAACACTATACGTAGAAATCAGGAGAACGACCGCGATTAATGCCATCTGGTTCACAAACATGTTTTGCTTTTTGATTTTTTTCATAACTATCCTTTTTATTTAATGTTTACTGCTATCGGTTGCTGGTACGATCTGAGCGGGAAATCCAATCCATTTCCATACATCTCGCTGGTGGCGGCTCGGGCTAACCCCTGGGTATTCAGTTGAGCCAATTACTGGAACGCCGTGAGTATAGTGAAACTAAAGTTAAGCCAAATATTTTTAATATCAAACTATAGATCTGATCCGCGGGATTTAAATAACGTACCATTTTTAGGTTTCATCCGGATTTGGTGAGAAAGGGTAGATCTTCTTTTGGATAAGGAACTGCGATGGCTTTACCTGTCTATTTTACTCCATCCTTTGAGTAAAAGATCCCGGACATCAGCAAGATATTTGATGATGTCCGGCCCGGAAACCTCATGTTCAGGCTTTTTTGCTTCTTGCCCGAAAGTATTCCACGATCATAGGAATCAAAGACAAACCAATTATTCCAAAAATGACCGTTTCGAAATTGTTTCTGACAAATTCGAGATTCCCGAAGAAATATCCGAGAAGGGTCAGACCCACCACCCAAACTACACCTCCTATCACGTTGTACCGCAGAAATTTTCCATAAGTCATGCTGCCGATCCCGGCTACAAATGGGGCAAAGGTCCGTACGATGGGTACAAACCGGGCGATAATGATGGTTTTGGGACCGTGTTCTTCGTAAAATTTGTGGGTCTTATCGATGTACTTTGGATTGATAATGGGCTTTCCATTAAATTTCCATTTAAGTATCTTCAACCCAATATTTTTACCTATCGTATAATTGGTTCCATCCCCAGCTATGGCGGCAATGATCAGAAGAACCAGTACAAGACCCAGGTTCAACTGTGCCACTTGTCCGGCGTCATTCTGCACCCCCGCACAAAAGGCTCCGGCAGCGAACAACAGGGAGTCCCCGGGCAAAAAAGGCATCACCACGATTCCTGTTTCTACAAATATGATCAGAAATAGAATCACATATACCCATACCCCGTAGTCCACGATCATGTCAAACAAATGATTGTCCAGGTGCAAAAGAAAATCCAGTAGAAAATTGATTACTTCCAAGCGAGATCGTTTTAATTTTCGGATGCAATACTAATCATACTGTATGGAAAACTCGTAAAGGATCGTAGGGTTTTTAAAATATTAAGATTGTACTATTCCTTCCTTATAGAGGCTTTCCATAGGACGCCGCTAATATCCAGAAGTTCCAGGGTGTAATCGTCCCCGATTTGCCCGAAAACTTCGTCGGTGTATCCAATGGTTGCCTTCGCACCCAGAGGTAGAATCAAGCTGTGTTTCCCGGGTTTTACCTGCGCTATATATTCATTGGAGATGTGATCGGTCGAAAGGTTGGCCAGATCTGTCTGGGATAATTCGAATACGTCGTTTCCTTCCTCATCTTTCACGGTGATCCTGATCAGGAACGATCCGTACACGTCGGCACCTTCGTCCCGGAATACGGTGAAGTTCAACGTGTTATTTTTCACGTGTGCATCGGTAATGGTGACGTGGGGACGAACAGAAAGATTGTGCAGTTCCCCGAACACACCGCCGTGAAAATATTGATTGGTAAATAAGGTCAGTCCAAGTATTAGGGCAGAACCCATCAGTACAATCCGACTAACCATCTTCTCATTGGCTGGTAAAACCCCGGATCCGAGTAATCCATACCAGCGGGTTGTGGTAAATAATTTATTCTTTCGTGCGAGATATTCATCCAGTGAATACTTTCCACCTCCTGTCATGAAAATGGTAAAACCGGAGGCTACTCCCAGTACACCGATCTGCCATTCATCGAGACAGGTCGTGCCCAGCCAGCCCGATCCCAGGAGTATGCCCATTGCCAGACTAAATACCCCAATACTCATCAGACGAGTGAATAAACCCAGCATAAAAAGTAATCCCACCACGCCTTCGATTATGGTAAAGGAAGCCATCGCCCACCACAGAGCGTCCGGGTGACTGACCAGGTATTCGATCAGGGGTTTGATGCCCAGGGCGTTGGGTAGAAAGTGATTGAATTTTTCACCAATATAACCGGCTCCCTCGGGATCCAGTTTGTAATCAATTACGAGCCTTCTCCAGAAGGCGGAAAAATAGGTCCATCCGGCGACCCAGCGCAATGCAGTGGTCAGCATACCGGCGTATGAATAGGTTTGATTGTCCATGTTTTCTGACTTTGAAATGTGATTAAATGATACGAAATTTCCACCTAATACTCTGTCAGGATAAAGACTTAAGAATCA
>CALEIL010000311.1 GCA_937876435.1 uncultured Bacteroidota bacterium | reverse complement strand
GTGTAGATCATGATGCGGAAAATCTCGGGTTCATCCCGTCCTGTGAGCGTATAGGCAAACCGGACCGCATCCACGAAAGGATTGGGATAGGGCAGGATGGCGCTGACGCTATTCTCCAATATCACCTCAAAATCAATGACGAAATCCGATTTTTGAATATTCCCCGCAGCATCCCGGACACTGACCCGCAATTCGTACAATCCGTTCTCATCAAAATCACTCTGATATTTTAGTTCCATACCTTCATCTGTCACTTCTGTGGTCAGATCCGGATTGGTTCCATCTATTTTAATGACCTCACCCGACGGTTTTTTGATTTCGAAGACAAAATCAGGATTATCGGTCAGATTATTATTGGGAAAATCAGCCAACTGGACGGTGATCAGAGAATTGGGAGCTACGATATCTCCATTCAATATCGATTGCTGGTCAAACAAAACTTCCAGTGTAGGAGCAATACGGTCGCCCCTGATGTCAAAATTACGGAATACTGCATTGTTGTTTTCTTCCGCCTCCACCCATTCATTATCAGGGTCCACGGTCACTTTGACCACAGCAGTTCCGTTGTAATCCGAACTCAACGGCCAGGCATAATGCAGATCCTGTCCCCATTGCGCAGCCCCTACAGAAAACCTGTGGGCAATGGTCCGGTTTCCATTGAACAGTTCAACCAGCACTCGGACAGAATCCGCTTCGATTTCCCCCCGATGATCAATCTTAAAATACACAGAAAGTTCGTTTGACTGGATCGCGGCTGTATCTACCAACGGTTGCGTGGTGGAATTGGTCATTCGCCAGTCCGGTCTGAATTCGCCAAATATCCTCCAGTAAAAGGAAGGAAAGGTTCTGGATTCCAGGTCGAATACATCCCCTTTCCAGAAAAACTCCGAACCGACCATTCCATCCAACATCCCCGTTTGTACCTCCTCAGAATTGGCATTAAATTTTATGCGTTTGTCCTGAGTTCCATTCTGAAAAACCATTTCTATGCTATCCCTTCCTGAAATCTTCGCACCAGCCTCCCAACTCTGGAGGGTCTTTAGCAAGTCCACTTTGTCAGACCATATGCTTCCTGCATTCGTGAAGGAATTGAGATTCACGTACTCGATATTCACACCGGCCGAATCCCCGAGTATTTCCGTCACGACCTGCCCCCCTTTTTGGTAAATCAATGAATAAGCCCGCCTGTCATCCTCCGCCAGGGCTCTGATTTGAGATGCTCCCTTTTCTTCAAAAAAATTGAAGAGATTCACTCCTTGATTGTCGATAGAATCCTGCGCCCAGGTCTCCCCTTTGGGACTAGAACTACCATCAGTCGTGTTCCAGAAAATCACGTAGTCCCCTTCTTCGGCTTCCGATTCGATGAGATCGATGATGGCTTGACGGTGTGGTTTGCTATAGGGCCGATATACAAAAGTGAACAAGAAATCATCTCCGCTCACCGGCCAGATACTATTGTACAAGCCGGGCTTCGGATTCCGCACCCAGGTATTCTTCCGGGGCTTGAATATGGACACATTCAGGGCCGGGCTGGCCGATCGAAAAAACCGGGGCCTGTGGATCTCGTTGAAGATAATAGCGGCTTTCTTATGACCATGGTCCAGTTTGTATACATTTTGCAAACTCGCAAAATCCATCGATTTATCATTCACGACCACATCGATCAGGCTGTCTTTTTGAAACTGTCCAAAATGAGATTGGTTCCATCCGCTAAGATCAGAAATGTGAACGAATGATTTTAGTGGGGTGTATACACTGTCCTTCGCACCCCGGGCTCTCCAGTAATACACCACATCCTCTTCAAGATTCTCTTCCAATGGGAAGTCAATTCGGGCCAATTTACTGGTACCGGAAAAGGAGCGGTGTGCCGGAGAGTCAAAACCAGTAGTCGTATCCAGCTCGATCACATATTCCCTGGTCCTGCCTTCCACATTGCCGTTAAAAAATTCCAAAACGGGTCTGGAGTCCGGAACGATGGCCATATCGTAAGGGTAAATCAACTGTAGGGTGGTATTTTGAATAAAAACGTCAAAACCCGGGCTTCCATCCTGTTCCCACTGGTTATTGGATTCCCCCGCACCTACCGGATATTCCTCGATCCGGTTATCCGGATCGATGGTCAAAAAATAGGTATTCTTCCCTTCCATGTCATCGGTCACAGGGAGTACCAGCTCGAGCGTCCGGTCAAATCCCTCTACATTGGTCCATACCGTATCCAGTGTCTTAATCCGTCCGTCGGGCAACTGTTGGCGCAATAATACAGCAAAAGTATCCCGGTGCCGAAGTCCCATATTTTGAATATCGACTTCGAGGGTAAAGGATTCATCCACCAGCGAAGGTCGTTCTGGTGTCATCTTTCCAGAACTTGTGTCAAAGGTAAAATCCGGACCATCGAAATGGTAAGCCCTGATAGCGGGATCACCGGCGAATACAAAAACGGATTGCAGGTGTTTTTGAAATCGACCCAGACCGGAAAGCGTTTTTTGTACGATATTACCCAGGGGCTTTCCGTATTGATCCGAGCCAATTTCGGCGTAAAAATTACGCGCCAGACTCTGAAGATTGGACAGGTACTCCGAAGTAGCCGTGCTCAAAAAAAGGATGGAACCCACACCGGGTGTCAGCACAAATTTTTCTGCCAGATTTTTACCCGGTAAAAAAATATTGCCGCTCGAACAGCCCAGGGCCAGGAATACGGGTAATCGGCCCTGGTTTTCATATTCTTCAATGATATCAATGTTGAAATCCAAACTGGATGAAGCGCTGTGCCCAAAAAAAGTGATCAGAGCTGCACCATCGTTGATATTGGAGAAAATTTCTTCCCGTTCCGGGATATCCGTACTGCCAAAACTACTTTTGTAATATGACACCAGTTGAGCGGCAAAACTGTCTTTTTGCATCTGGCTCCCCAGATTGTCCATGAAGTTGGAAATGGTCGCATATATATTCCGATCGCCCCCATTGAAATGCATCACGCGTTTCATCCATTCCCGATCGTCCACCTGTTCCGGATTGCGAAGGACAGACTCATAGGTCTTGACTTTCTCCAGATAATGCCCGATTTCCTCGGGCTCGGTCACAGGGATCCGTCCCACCGGGATCCGGGGAACGGTTTCTCCCTTGGCTGCCACCAGCAGATTGTCTGAACCGTAATGTCCAAAGGTGGGGACAAAATGAGATCGGTAGTGGTATTTTTTGAAGTCCGCTGCTGACCGCAGGTAACCATAGCCCATCCCTTTCCCTATGATGTTGACGAGCAGTACCCCGTGATCCTCATCCACGAGGCGGCCAATAAAATTCCTGATCGCGTAGGGATGTCCTTCGATTCCAAAGATATATTGATCACGGAGTTGTTCGATGGTCGCTATCCCCACCTCGTAGGATCCCCCTTCGGCAGAGCTCCTGTAGTTGGCGTATTCTGATACCAGGTCGTTCTGATCAGCTTCCTTTCTCAATCGATCGGAGGTGATGATCAGATAATCAAACGGCTGCTCCAGATAATTGATAAAACTGACTGGAACCACGTTGGAAACCGGGACCGGATCACCGAGCAGTACAAATTCATCACCGGGACTGCCTTCCAGATTGTAATCCCCGACGCTTCCATTGGTCGTAGGGGTAAAGAACGTCGATTGGGTCAGATTGTAAACAGGATTTAAGGAAATATCCGCGGGTAGGCTCATGGCAAAAACCTCCTCATCGGTCCGGAGATAAAATGGATTTGCACGGTCCGGAGATAATTTCGTGGCAGGGATTTGGTATTGGATTCTGATGTATGCCAACGCGACCCTTTGGTTATTTCCCTGAACCTTGAGCGAAATTTCCAGGGATTTACCCACCTTCGCAACGGGCAGGGAAACCTGCAACCGGGTCGCAGATTGAACCGAAGGAAGGCTGTAATCTTTATATTTTTCTCCGTTGATCATGAGAGAAAAATTACGGGTATTGAGGTCTGTACCAGCACCGATTTCGACTATGACACTGTCACCGGCGATACCGAAGTCGGACAAATCAATCTCCCGGCTGACAGAACTGGCAAAGTCGGTTGCGAAACCTTCCAGATCATTGAAATCCGGATCGATAATTCCCTGGCTGGCCTGGGTATAGTATTGACCCGAATAGGTGATCAATGTTTCGGTCCAAACCGTCGAAACCTGACTCCCGGAATTATTCGGTATTCGTTCCTGATACCGCATTTTAGGTTCATTGGCATCCAGAGTTAGAAAATAAACGGAAGTATCCGAAAAAAGACTGTATTCCGGATTGAGCATTTGCCGCCCGGGATTCAGAAATATAAAGTCCTCGAGCCCGCTCCGATTTTTTCGACCATAGAACAGAATCGGATCTGCGGGGTCCAGCTTTCCGTTGGTACTCACTACTATAGGAATCTGATGGCCATTGTGATACAGGACAAGATGGTTACCGGTTAACTCGGTTTCGTCCCAGCCTGCCAGTTCCAGTTGCTCCGCGGTAATCGAATGCCACCCATCTTCACCCACCGGTATGCGCAGATATTTCTTCTCGTAATCGATCCACTCGTTTCCATAAATAATTTGTCCATCCTGATCCGGCATTTGACCAAAAAGGAAAACGGTTTGTGGAAAACAAACGATCAAAAACAGAACTTTTATTAGTGTATTGGTATTATAATATTTCATTCTTTTGTTTCGTCCCCCCGTTATATGCTATCGGAAATTAAACCAGGTTTTATCTTTATGAAGTCTTTTTTGATCCTCACATTACTGACTTGTTGTCTGTCCACGACTTGCTGGACCCAGAACGATATTTCATCCATCATTTACACGAGACAATTTACAAAATTACTCGAATCATCCGGATTGGAAATCCGCACGGATTCCCTGGAAAATTATATATTAACCGACAAGACGCATCCATATCTCAGAAATATTGATCTCTATCTGGTCAATCCTCAGGCAAATACCGAGTTGATCGTCCTGGTCGATGAAAATTCCAGGTTTCCGCAAATGAAATTCTCCGGCCATATAACCAATCTTATGAATAATGAAAACGACCATGCGGTGGCTTTTTATTCTTTGGACGAGTATTTTATTTTGACCGAGCTCGGGGCCGATTGGGCGGCGGACAGCCAATTTATCCCCAAAGACCAGGAAGAAATATTGGGATATAGCCGCAGCTTTTTCAACGGTGATTCCGGCATACAGGTCACCGTCATATTGCTGGCTTCAGAGCTTCCTTTACTGAGTACTCCGCGAGAATTGATGGCCATGAGGTTTCAGGAAGAATAAATCAAATGACGATTTACGATTTACGATTGACGATTTACGATTGAGGTTTAGGATTTGGGGTTGTTTTGATTTTCGCGGGCGGTTTTGATGGAAGCAACCACGATGGAAAGGATTTCGTTGACTTCAGTTTTCAAAACGGAGAGTTTTTCGGTCGGGACAATTCCACCTTCTTCGAGTATTTCGATCCAGTATAGGGTTTCGTCGGTTTCTTCTTCTACAATTTTGAGTTTATAGATAAAGTCTGCTGTTGATTTTGCTCTGCATGCTGCGCGGTAGTTAGCTCCGATTGATGTCGCGCTTCGAACAATTTGTCGGGCCACTGCCCAAGAGGAGGGTTTGTTAGGTAACTCATCCATTAACTTGAAAACCTCAAGACCCACTTTTTTAGTCCGGGTTTTTATGAGATCTTTCATTGGTGTTGATTTATGATTGACGATTTACGATTTAGGATTGACGATTTACGATTGTGAGATTTACGATTTACGATAGTTTGATTTGCGATTGACGATTTTGAGAATTACAATATACGATTACTCTGGATAACATGGTATTGTATCGTAACTCACACCATAGCCAATCCAGAATCCGAGACCACCGTCGATGAGCGATTGGACATTGGCCGGAGAAGCAAACGGATTTCCGGTTGAACCGACCTGGTTTTCGAGCGACCGGATGGCCCGCGCAGCTTCGGGAGTAATGGAACTCCATTTTACGACCACCGTATCACCCTCTTTAAAAAGCCCCGATTCTTCGTTGTTGTCTTCAAGTGCTGAAGAGTTTTGTGGCCGCCCACGACCATAAGCTACTTCAAACGTAGTGCCGTTGAAAAACTCATCTTCAAAAGCAGAAAGCAACGGCGCGTGATAATTGAAATCTTTCGGAGTGTAATAGGGCTCACCCGGGCGCTGATTGATGCGTTTTGCAGACCAGCGATAAGCATTTCCAAGGGTGTCAGGATCGGTGAACCTGGCCCACACCAATCCCAACGAATCCGAATTGGCCCAGGTTTGATACCATAATTCTTCGAGCGGAACAGGAGTAGGGATGTGCGTCACCGAAGTCAGCACATGGTCATCAACTTTTACTTCGAGCTCATAGGTGCCACCGACTTCGCCAATTACCCCAAAAGGATTTGAAATGGGATTACTGTAAACACAGAAATCCAGCACAAACAGGTTTTCCAGCGCAATGCCAGTGGCTTCGGCTAAAATTGGCAGCAATGAGTCCGGAAGTGCGCTCGAACATACTTCCTCCATCAGCACGCCGTTTACGCGAACTTCGGCATCGTGAATAAAATAGGAGTTGAAGGCGTCGATATCCAGCGGGTCAAAAAATCCCTGGCTCCAGCTCACGAGGATAAACGGCGGCTGGTCGGGTTCTATCGTGCCTTCCACCA
>CALEIL010000310.1 GCA_937876435.1 uncultured Bacteroidota bacterium | reverse complement strand
GATTTTCGAATGCATGTTTTATCGTCATGACATCGGGGGAGGTTATTATAGAAATAAAATATTCACGCCAGGAGGTCCTTGCTAATAAATTACACGGATTAAATATTGTTGAATGCCACGTTAAGAATGTCATATGATTTCCATTCTGTCTATTGTAAATAGTAATATACCCAGCATCTTCCTTTACTGAACGGATTGTAAATGTTATAAACTCCCTAGTATGGTTATAGTGACCATCTATATAATAATATCCATTTTCTTCACATACCTTCAGAAATTTATCCCGATCCAGGCCAGCAACTTCTTGAATGTTAATAGAGAGATCCTTGAATTCAACTACCAATAAAGGGAATGATTCCGAATTACGAATCTCGAAAATGGTATCATTGAACAACGGATGGTAAATAATTTCATGGTTCTTCATAAGACCAAAATGACCATTTGAGATTATATTCTCTTCAAAAGCAGTCTGAATGGGTCCTCCTCCTTCAAAAGAACTTCCATCCTCCGAAATATAATAGAGGTTGGAATATATTTTGTTTATTCTCGCTGGCGGATTTCCATACTTTCTACAATTGGGTTCATTGATAAACACAAAACTTCCATCATCAATAAATGCAAATGATGAAAAACGGAAGGGAAGAATTATCTCGCGTAAAAGTTATAAACTATAATTTTTGAAGGAAATTCATTCAAAAGATATATCTCATTTCGAACCTCACATATCGTGATATCTGCAGGCTGCATATATTCCCCTGGTCCCTTCCCTTTGCGAGATATAGATGCAAGGTAACGTCCTAGCCTGTCAAAGATATAAATGCTTTCAGTTTGATTTATATCCATGATAAATATTCTATCCTCCGTAACAACAATCTCATCTATTCTGCCAATAAGGCATGAATCATTCGTTTCAAGTGCAACATAGTATACGGTATCAAGGATACTGTCCAACACAATCGAAGTATTGGGTTGAATCGACTCATGCCTTATTTCAATAACACCTTCTGGCTTATGTCTATGATCAAAATTTTGTGAATGTCCCGTTGACTCTTTTTTACAGCCAAGACAATTTATAGAAAGAATAGCTAATAAAATCAATAAGAGCGTATGCTTTGCTTCACTATCCATACTTTTAGTGTATTGTAATTGTTTTTAGTATCAATAATAATTCGAGCCTAAATTAATTCCACTCAAACAATGTCGGACCCTTTGGCGATTTATAGCATTCTGAATATCCTCCATCTTTGCATACAGTTGCATTATTGAATGTTTTCGAGGAGGTTTCTGATTTAAATCCAGAGTTTTTATTATAATTTATACCTACATCTAGAATACCCTTATATCCTCCAGATGTATTCCCGCCAATATCATAAGAATCATGTCTTGTCGACGCCGTTTTAGTATATTCATCCACATCATAGACTTTAAATCTCATTGTCTCAAATACATATACAAAGGTAGTGGTACCAGAACTAGTGCTTTGTGAAGTAGTCGTAGAGGTCGTAACTTGAGCCACCGCCGCATCGCTCATTCCATAGAATGGATTGGTGACCGAAGTAGCTACCGTAAAAATCATACATACCAGAAAACTGGCGATTCCGATTGAATAAAATAAGTTTTTCATAATGTTTAAATTTAAAAAGTTGAAAAATTGAAAAATTGAATTACTGTTTTAGCTTGTGTTTCAGTTGAGGTATTGGTATCCTGGTTCGGTTAATCTGAGATGGATATCGTGAGGATAGTTGCTCCGGAACGATATGGCCCGGCCGTCCCTTCACCAGAAGGAAAATCTTCCCGATGTATTCCCCGATCAAACCCAGCAATAAAAACTGGATACTGCAGAAAAACAATACCACGACCATCAGGGAGGTCCAACCCGAAACGGTCTGCTCTGTAAATAAACGCATGTATAAAGCCCAGGACCCTAATAACATTGCCAAACATATGGACAGCATACCCAGGAACAATCCAAAACGCAGAGGCTGGATACTGATAGCCGTCATGCCATCAAAGGCCAATGAGAGAAGCTGCCATGGCGAGTATTTGGTCCGGCCATTTCTACGGGCCCGATGACGGTATTTTACGGACGTTGCCAGCCACCTTTCAGAACTGTTGACCTTATTCCTGTTTTGATCCTTTACCAATGGACACAACCACATAATAATGCCCCGCAGGTACAAATTGGATTCCGGCATGATTCGGACAATCCGGGCAATCCGATGGCTGAACAACCTGAATTCATTGGATTTATAAACCACCGTTTCTGACCCAAGCTGCTGGATAGCTTTGTAATATAGTTTGGAGGTGATCTTTTTGAATAATGAGACCGATCTGTGATACTCTGGGATGGCATGAACCACCTGATAACCCTCCTCATACTTTCCAATCATTGCAGGAATCAAAGTGGGTGGTTGTTGAAGATCCATATCTATCGTCACCAGGACCTCCCCTCGGGCCACTCTGATGCCTGCCATCAGGGCTTGTTGCTGTCCAAAATTTCGCGGAAAATGGATTAGCGTAAAATCCCGGTTTTTGTTCTTCAGTTGTGTGAGGATTGTGGCGGATCCATCCTCGCTACCGTCATTGATTATGATGATTTCTTTTTTATATGGAGTCACATCTACCTTCGACAACTCATTTAGAAAGATCCTGATATTACCTTCCTCATTGAAACACGGCACAATCACGGAAAGCAATCCCGGTATGTAATCCCCGGTAGCATTTTGATATCCCCATGATTCACCGGTCACATGAAAATGATTCGACTTCTGCATGGTATCGTTATGTGAATGATCAGTTTTCATTGGTTGTCATTTTGTTCCGTGACATCGGTTTCCAGGTAATCCCTCAATTCCTGCTTAATCGTCATCGAATCATTCCATTTTCGGGTGAGGTTGTTGGAATACAGACCACAGCCTATCAGGTACAACCCTACGAAACCCCAAAACACATACCTCCACGACGATTTCTCCTTCGACCAATTTCGGTCTATAGCCCACTGATATAAATGATTGACACCCCATATCGCCCAGGTTGCCAAACCCACTATACTGAGGTACATGTACCGGTCGGCGGTGATCATACTCCGCGGCATGGGTAATATGTGCAGTACCAGTAAAATATTGATCACAAAAAATGACAGCCCGAAGAAGGGCAGATACTTTTTACTCCGGTACAAATCAATCATATACATCATCAAAAACAAGGCGACTATAATATATCCGTAATAGGTCCAGGACAATTCCTCCCCGGCGAGGATAGGATAACCATAGTAAAACAATAGCTTAGTGGGTAATAAGAATCGCACCACATAAACGATCAGACTATAACTTCCAAACACCAATCTCTGGTCCCAGGTATATGCCCATTCCGGATGGAGCACCCCCAGGTTGTTTTGGGTGGACCAATACCAAAATAGAAAAGCAACCAGGAAAAATGGTATTTTTTCAAGCCACACCATTTTGGAAAATGATTGTACCCGATAGGTGTGTAGGATAAAATCTATCAAAACCATATTCAATGGCAATATAACTGCCTGCTCTTTGGCCATGAGGCTCAGGCAATAACCCAGGAAGGTCAACACCAGATAACCGTATCTATGACTTGTTTTGTATTTCAAATAGCAGAGCAAACTCCCTAACGTGAAGGTGGTGTACAACAATACCTTGGAGGCACTGATCCAGGCCACAGACTCAACCTGCAAAGGATGAAGGGCAAAAATGATTGTGATAATTGATATATAGAGGATGGTCGAGGGTGAACCAGTTCTGCGATTGGTCAATTTCACCAATTGATGAAGAAACAGGAAAACCAAAATGACGTTCACCAGATGCAGGATCAGGGAACCGGCGTGGAAAGCGGATGCATTGAAGCCAAATAAGTTGTATATTCCAATGTAGTAGAGCTGGTTCAACGGGAAATACTGACCCCGGTCATAATGCGTGAAATAATACCAAAGGTTGTCCATACTCTGATCTGTGATCATTGGGTGTGTCAGAACCATCCACTGATCATCCCAGGCTCTCTGAAAATCGTTGGTGAGGCTGGGGAAAAAGACTACAAAAACAAGTAAACTAATTAAAAGGATAGCACCTACAAAATTTAAATTTTGTTTTTGACGGATGAATTGAACCGATTCACAATAATGTGCCTTCCTTTCCATGTGAAAAGAATCTATTTGACAAACAATAACTGTTTTTTAAGGAGAGAAGCGAGGATCAGTTAATCGGATCAGCAATATAAGTATTATGATTGGATTTTTTCAATATCAATGAAATTATATTTTCAGCAAATCCTGCCGGATAGTCAATTCAATCCTGTTATAATATTGACATTCAGTTTATTGTGATTTGTTAATATCATACTAATAATATTGAAACAAATCGTCTTTCCGTGGAAAATTTTTGAAGTACAGGAATTTTCAATGTATACCGGGGGTATTCTTTTGGTCAGGTTCTCTACTGTAATCCTAATGCATTCACACGTCATATTGCTTTATAGCTTTATTGCAATATTACATTCAAGATAACGGGGTATCTTCCGATCTCGCAGGCATATTGCAATATTACGTTCATCTTTTAAAGGGTCAGTTCCCGGACGCCGTATTGTATTTTCCCACGTCATATTGCTTTATAGCTTTATTGCAATATTGCAATATTACTTTCAAGTAACCGGTCATCTTTTCAATCCTTCCACGTCATATTGCATTATAGCTATGTTGCAATATTGCAATATTACGTTCATCGCAACAGTCATCTGCAACCCATCCGCGGCCAACTTGAATTATAAGATTATTTCAAGGTCATGATCTTCTTTCGGGGGGAGGATAGGCCTCTAACGTCATATTGCTTTATTGCAATATTGCAATATTACGTTCATCTTTTAAAGCGTCAATTCCCGGACCCCATATTGTATTCTCACGGATCAGATTGCTTTATAATATACATTCAGTAAAAATCGACCCGCCCCTGTCAATAGACCGCTCCCCGGACCGGAACTTTGACCTCCTCCTGTGGACGGCCCCTTCTTCTCCAAATGAAAGGATGGTATTTTTTATCACAAGTCGTAAAATGCGACATATGATCATATATTTGTCGTATATTGCGACATATGTACCTCAACAACCATACTTATTACAGCCTTCGGTACGGCACGCTCTCTCCACAGGAACTGGTGGAGCAGGCCGTGGCCTACGGCCTGACACGGGTCGTATTAACCGACATCAACAATACTTCGGCCCTTTTCGAATTTCACAAAGCCTGCCGGGAAGGCGGCGTGACACCGATAGCGGGTATCGAATTCCGGCAGGATGACCAGATCCGGTATATCGGGATCGCCCGCAACGAAGAAGGATTCCGGGAATTGACCACCTTGCTGACCCGACACCTGATGGAGGGACAAACCATCCCCCGCATTGCCCCCGAATGGAAGCACGCCGTAGCGATCTACACCGCCCTCCCCAAACCGATCGAATCATTTCAATCCCACGAATACTACGGAATACGTCCCCAGGACGTGAACGCGCTGTATTCGTCCCCCCTCCGCCGTCATGCGGACCGGCTGGTGGCTCTGGCACCCGTGACTTTTCACCGGGACGACGGCCACCGCATTCACAAACTGCTCCGCTGCATCGATGAAAACATCGTCATCGGCCAACTCCGGGATTATCCCATCGCCGGTGAAGAGGAATATATGCGTCCCGTGGAAGAACTGAAACAACTGTACGCCCCTTACCCCCGGATCGTGCAGAACACGGAAGCTTTACTGGCCGAATGCGAATTTGAAATGCGGCTCGGGGTGGACAACAATCGCCGGTATTTCACGGAAAACCGGGCGGAAGATATGGCCTTGCTGACCAAACTCGCCCACCGCGGATGCAAACAGCGCTACCCCTCCGATCCCCGGGCCACAAAACGCGTGGAGAAGGAACTGGCCGTGATCGACCAACTGGGTTTTGCCACCTATTTTCTCATTACCTGGGACATCGTGCGATACGCCCAAAGCGTAGGGTACTACCACATCGGCAGGGGCAGCGGAGCCAATTCCATCGTGGCGTTTTGCCTGTTTATCACCGACGTGGATCCCCTCGAGCTCGATCTCTATTTCGAACGATTTATCAACCCCTACCGAACCTCTCCCCCGGATTTTGACATCGACTTCAGTTGGAACGAACGCGACGACGTCACCGATTACATTTTCAAACGATACGGAAAGGAACGCACCGCCCTGCTGGCGACCTACAACACCTTCAAAGGACGGTCCATCGTTCGGGAACTGGGAAAAGTGTTTGGCCTCCCCAAAGCCGATATCGACCTGTTGGTCCAGGAACCCATGGCCACGGAAAAGCATCACGCCTATGCCAAACACATCTTTTATTACGGAAAAAAAATCGAAGGCCTGCCCAACCACCTGTCGATACACGCGGGAGGAATCGTGATCAGCGAACGGCCTCTGTCCTACCACACCGCTCTGCAAATGATGCCCAAGGGATTTCCCATCGTCCAATTTGACATGTACGCCGCCGAAGACATCGGGTTTTACAAATACGACATCCTCAGTCAGCGGGGCCTCGGGCATATCCGCGATGCGGTGGATTACATCCGGGAAAACCGAAACGAGTCGGTCAACGTGCACGACGTAGCCCGGATCAAAAAAGACCAGAGAGTCATCGCGCGGTTGCGATCGGGAAACTGCATCGGTTGCTTCTACATCGAATCGCCGGCTATGCGGGGTTTGCTTCACAAGCTCCATTGTGACAACTACGTGGCACTGATAGCGGCCAGCTCGATCATCCGGCCCGGTGTAGCCAAAAGCGGTATGATGCGGGAATATATCCAACGGGCGCACCATCCGGAGAGTTTCAATTACCTGCACGAAACCTACGAGGCTCATCTCAAAGAAACCTACGGGGTGATGGTATACCAGGAAGACGTCATGAAAATCGTCCACCATTTTGCCGGGCTGGATCTCGACGAATCGGACATCCTGCGGCGGATTATGACGGGGAAGAAAAAGTCCTCGGACACTTTCCGGAATTTGCAGGCCAAATTTTTCCATAATTCCCGGGAACGGGGGCACGATCCGGACTTGACCAAAGAGGTGTGGCGGCAGGTGGAAAGCTTTAGCGGTTATTCCTTTTGCAAGGCGCATTCGGCGAGCTTTGCCGTGGAATCGTTCCAGAGTCTCTACCTGAAAACCTATTATCCGCTGGAATTTATGGTGGCCGTTATCAACAATTTCGGGGGATTTTACAGCACCGAACTCTACGTCCACGAAGCCCGGATGGCCGGTGGCAATATCGAACCGCCCTGCATCAACCACAGCCGTTACCTCACCCATCTCGAAGGAGAGGATATCTACATCGGTTTTGTACACATCCGGGATCTGGAGCGGAAGGTGGTCACGTCCATCCTCGAAGAGCGGGAGCACAACGGCGCCTTCCGCAGTTTCAGCGATTTCCTGCACCGGGTGCATTTACCCAAAATCCAGCTCGACCTGCTGATCCGGATCGGGGCTTTCCGGTTTACCGGGTTGAACAAATACGAATTGATGTGGGAGAAAAATGCATTCCGGACGACGGATCGTGCCGTGTCCGGAGTCGGCGACCTGTTTGAATCTGAGCGGGAAACCTTTACCCTGCCCCGGTTTGAGGTCGTTCCCCACGAACAGGCATTTGACGAGATCGAACTCCTGGGATTCCCGCTTTCGTCCCCGTTTGAACTGGTGAATAAAGCCGAAGTGCCCGACCGGGTTCTGAAGCAGGAATGCCCGGCGCAGGATTTGATCGCCCGGGAAGGCCGGGCCGTGACCATGCTGGGATACTACGTTTGCCGGAAACACGTCACGACGGTCAACGGAAAACACATGAACTTCGGGACCTGGGTCGACCGCGCGGGCCATTTTTTTGACACGGTGCACTTTCCACCGGCCCTGGCCCGCTCCCCGTTCAAAGGAAAAGGGATGTACGCGATCCATGGAAAGGTCGTCCTGGATTTTGGATTTCCCAGCGTGGAAGTCAGCCGCATGGAAAAGGTGCCGTATGTGAGCGATGGACGATATTAAATCAATGGACAATGGACAATGGACAAAGGACAATGGACAATGGAGCCTGTGCAATCTCGGCAGGTATGGGCGTATGAACTTAATTCTAATTCTTTTTGTTCAAATGAAACAAAATGTACCCAATATGCACACAGTTCAATTACGTAATTTACCGGAAGAAACCTATCGTGCTTTAAAGAATTCAGCAGAAAAGTCACGAAGGAGCATTACCCAGCAGGCAATCTATCTTATCCAGCAAGCATTGGAACAAATGGCGATCGAAGAGGAATACCATCAAAGAAAGTTGCAGGCTTTCCAACGCATCAAGAACCTGGACAATCGCCATATTTATAATAACGAAAAAACCCTGGAATGGATACGGGAGGGCAGGGAGAAATGATTGTCGTAGTTGATACGAATGTTGTAGTTGAATCTCTACTCTTACCCAATGGTCAAATATCCAATCAGATCAAAGCAAATATTCTTATTGCTCCAGACTTTCTTCTCCTCGAACTGGGAAACGTACTCAGAAAATACCATCATTTTGCTCAATTGGATGCCCATGATGTTTTTGAATATATAGCAATTACCCGAGATATAATCAGATATTGGATTCCGGATAAATTCCTATTGGAACGTGCCTTGGAGCTTTCCATAGATTTTAACCATGCTATCTATGACTGTTTGTTCCTGTCACTGGCAGAATTTTACGAAGTACCCATTTGGACACTGAATGAAAAATTAAGGCTCAAAGCAAGATCGTTAGAATTGAGTATAATGGATGATCCAGGAAAAGGCTAAAAACATTTTGAATCCATAAAAAATCATGCAAATCTTACGACTTATTGATGAAATTTTGCAATATCGGTGTTAACCTGGAAAGTACGGCCGACATAGTGCTCCATTTTATAAATTCTTAAAACTCATGATTGTGTGCAAGGAACCAAACTATGAACAACAAACGCCCAAAGGGCAAAGGAAATACGAGTGACGATTTACGATTCGGAAAATGAGGTAAAGAAACCTGGCTCAGAAAAGCCTCACCCTATGGCAAAAACACCTCCCTATCCACAAACACCTTCTTGATCGCCGCCGTATCCGCAAAATAATTACCCGGATTCTGGCTGGAATGCAGGATTTGTCTACCGTCCGGGCCATCAAAAAGCCGAAGCAGGATGTCCTCCTCCCCCCGGGAACGGAGGGTCATGCTGGAAGTGGGAATGGCTGAAGCCGCAGGTCTTTGCTGATCCACAAAAGAAGAACTGGTGATCCGTCGCAGCTCTTTCAGGTAATCCGCCGTACGAGCAGAATCCACCTCGGAATCATTGAGCTTCCAATCGTCATCCACCTTCGATAGCGTAAAACCTTCCTCTCCGGGATAATCAAACTGCAATTGCCGGATGGAGTCCACGGTGGCAGACAATACTTTTTTGTTCCGGTAGCTGGCCGAACTGGCCGATATGGATGAACCGGAAAAATTTTCAATGACGTACACATTATCTTCGCCAAAAGGACGGATATACGTGATGAAAGTGCGTTGCCCCTCCATACTTCCCCGCCCGATGATCAGATCCAGCGCAGTATGATCTCCTTCAAAAACCTGTACCCTTTGTCCGGTGGAATCCACCTGGTAATCGCGCCATTTGTCCGGATCCCGGGATACCACCCGACTAGGCATCAAGCGATTCAACGACGCTATCATTGCCCGGACCCTGTCATTTTCGGCATCTACCCGACTGCCCTCTTCTGTGGTCACGCTCCATTCGCCTCCCTCGCGACTCAATTGGATCCCACTCCCCGGTTTTTGTATTTTTATATCCGTGATCTGTGCTGTATCGATGTCGACCAGGTCCGTGGTGAAAACCTGACTCCCTGCTGACCCCTTTTTCAACCAATAAGAACCGACGTAAGCCACTGCCAGGAGAACGAGGACAACCAGCAATTTTCGATTGGTATTATCTTTCAGCATAGCCTTATAAATTAAATCACTTCTCAATGTTAAATCTTCCCTTCCATCCGCTCCTGCCGTTTCTTCCGGGCCCGCTGACGACGCACCAAAGCCAGTCCCAGAATCAGGAGAATGGGCGCCAGCACGTTGCCGTATTTGTACAAATTCCGCGTACCATCGTCAACCTCTGCAATCGGTCGGGAAGTAATCCCCTTCGTCCGCAGATTGATCAGACCGGTATCATCCGACAGCCAGTCCATGACATTACTGACCAGGTTTACATTATCCTCGCTCACCCTTTGCTGTTGCTGCCCGGTCCCGTTGACCGCAAACGAACCATTGCTCACGACCACCATCCGGCCGTTTCCGGAACCGCCCAATGGACCTTCCGCGGAGACCGCCACCACCTGGGGTCCTGCATCAAAATCTTCCAGCACCCATTCCCGGTTGATATCGACCATGACCGGTGCCGGGCTCAATCCCGAGTTTTCAGAAGTCATCGCCAGCGGAGTGACCCGAATGGCTGAATCCATCTGCCCGATGCTGATAGGACTGACAAATGGCAGAATCACCGTCTCCAGACCTTCCATAGCGGGATGATCAGCATATCTCGAAATAATCGGAAAATAAGGGAATCTTTTCTGGGTATTCATGACAAACCCTCCCATATTCTGCTGGACGCTGATCGACCCACTGGCGGCATCCACGATATATTCCTGGCCCAGCGACCAGCCTTTTTCTTTCATCCATTCGTTTAATCCGATCGGGGGAGCGGAAGAAAGAAATCCCTGGCTGAGATCCGGCTGTAGGTTGGAATAAGCGATAAATAAATGCCCACCAGAGCTCAGGTAGCGGTCCAGTTGGGCCAGGTGCGAAGGCGGTATGGAATCCGTGGGATTGATCATGGCCATGCTGCGGTAGAAGGTCGGAATTTCGGTGGTATCCGTCATTGTATAATTCTCCGGATCGTACAACACCGAGAGCTGAGCCATGACCTGGGTCAGAGCGTCCACGCCTGATTCTCCGTGTCCCAGGATAAAACCAACTTTGGGTTTTTCCTCCACAGAAAGTTTCTTGATCGCCGTAGTGAGCGAATACTCCACCCCTGCGCCGGGTTGGATGAGGGGAATCACTTCCGTTTTTTCACCCATCTGGAGGGTCGCTCCCATATAAGCGCGCAATTGACTTGCCTGGTCTTTTTCGGTCACGTTGACCATAACGGGTCGGATTCCCTTTTCCTGGGCTTCCTGCTCCGTGGCCTCGCTTTCGTTGGGATTAACAAACCGGTAAATCACCGATCCATCGGACCGCGATTCGTATTCGGTCAGCAAATCTTCAAAATCGCGACGGGCTTTGACCAGTTGGGGTGGCAGATTTCGAGTAAAATAAGCCGTAACGGTGACCACGTCGTCCATTTCATTTAAAATATCCCTGGTAGCCGGACTCAGCGTGTATTGTTTATCCGCGGTAAAATCCAGCCGGGCGTACCACATATCCGAGAGCAAATTCACCAGGATCAGAATGCCTGCTATGAGTACGACCCTTGCGTATATGGTGCTGCGTTTCATAAGTTTCGTGCGTTATTAATCATGCC
Source organism: uncultured Bacteroidota bacterium (assembly GCA_937876435.1). Taxonomy (GTDB): domain Bacteria; phylum Bacteroidota; class Bacteroidia; order Chitinophagales; family Saprospiraceae; genus Membranihabitans. The sequence continues at coordinate 993 of CALEIL010000310.1, read as the reverse complement.
AGTTTCGTTTACCCAGCGCCATTCCCGATAAAAACAAGCCCAGAAAAGTGATCGACGCAAAATAGATCACATCCCGGGTATCGAGCACGCCTCTTGAAATGGATTCGAAATGGGACCGCGCGCTCAAATACTCAAACACGTTGTTGATCCATCCCGTTTGTCCTCCGGCCAGAACGCCAAATAAAAGATGGAAAAACATCCCGATTACCAGGGCCAAAAGGAAGGCCACGATCTGATTTTGGGTCACACTGCTGGCAAATACCCCAATGCTGATATACATGGCACTGAGCAGGATCAACCCGATATACCCTCCGATGACGCTTCCGTGGTCAATATTCCCCAGGGAGGACACGCTCCAGTAATACGGCAGAGTACAGGCAATCGCGATCACTACCAGTAGCAGGCAGGATAAAAATTTCCCCGATACGATATGCCAGTCCGTCAAGGCCTTGGTACTGAGAAATTCGATGGTACCCGATCGATTTTCCTCCGCCAGTGACCGCATCGTAATCGCCGGAATAAAGAAAAACAAGGTCCAGAAGCTGATGCTGAAAAATACCTGTAGATCGGCTTGTCCGATCAGGAACACATTGCTGTTGTTGGACAACCAGGTGAAAAATCCACTCAATCCCAGAAAAATGATGATCATCAGATAGGCGATCAATGAATCAAAATAAGCGTTCAATTCTCTCCGGGCTATGGTCCAGACATTGCTCATACTCTTTGACCTTTTGGATTGACCTCCATTCCCTCATCCCGGTGGGTATCCCCATAATCGGGGTCCCTGGTGGTCACATTTCTGAATATATCTTCCAGGCGGGTTTCGATGACCGAAAGCTCCATCAGGTACCAATGGTTTTTCACGCACAAATCAAATACAGCCCTTCGCGAAGTTTTTCCCGGCGTCGAATAAACCTGGAAAAAATTGGGTTTTCCCTCCAGTTTTTTGATCGATTCCACCGAAGACAAACTCAAAAGACCGGTTTCGGCGTT
>CALEIL010000309.1 GCA_937876435.1 uncultured Bacteroidota bacterium | reverse complement strand
CCCGCCACGATGCCCAAAATACCGAAAACCGCCGTGGCAATGAACAGGATGCGAAATAATCTGGATTCACTTACCTATCTACCGGAGATTATACTATCAGGTATAGATTTGAGTAATTTCCAGGAAGAAAATCAATTTTATACCGGTTTAAACCTGCCGAATCATCACACTATTTCAGAACAAAAAAATAATATCAGGATTATGGTATCCACCGGATCAAGACCATACACGAATCCTGAATTCAACCACTTTCTGGAAGTACTTACAGGTCTCTTACTACAATTGCCTCATGCTGAATTTTTACTGCCTGATTATCTGCGAGCTAAAGCATATGATAAAAATGTATCATATTATGATTGGAATACTTATCAATCTAAGTTATCCGGAACAGACCTTCATATCACCCATGGAGGCATCAATTCCATCAAGGATTCATTGTCCTATGGTGCACCAATGCTGATCTGTCCCCTGGACTGGAGGAGCGATCAGATCCACAATGCCATGATGTTTGAAAAACAGGGCTTGTCGAAAACCTGGAATATAAAACTTGATCATCCTGAAACCATACTTTTGAAAATAGAAGAATTGCTGGAGGATGATTACAGACATCGGATACTGGAATATGTGGCAGAAGACGGTAAGAGATATCCGGTGGAGCAGGTCAGAGAAGAATTCATAAAATTAATCCGAGATGAAAGGTGGGAGATCCGAAATTGGTGAAACTATGGTTGCTTTAATACTGTCATATTAGAGGAATCTGAATAAGGTGAATTATTCGATCAACAATTGTCTATGAACGATGGATATAATAACAAGAAGGTAGGTTTGTGGACATGGTTGAATAAAGTTTCCCCATGGCCATTAACCTACCCCATTCATATGACAAGAAATGAAAGCAGGTACTTTACGTCCTGGGTGAAACCGTCTCAATATTACTTAGAATTTGGTTGTGGAGGTAGTACTATTAAAGCCTTGAAATGTTCCCGGGCCTTGGTCTATTCGGTGGAAAGCAACCAGTCCTGGCTGGATGAACTGCTATCGTACCGCTTTATGAGAATTCAAGCAGAGAATCGATGGAAATATTTTCATATTGATATCGGTGAGACCCGGGAATGGGGTTACCCAATGGAAAATGCGGAGCAGCATTTATTTCCAGCCTATTCTTCTTTCATTTTTGATCAGATTGATCCTCATAGTTTCGACAGGGTACTGATCGATGGGCGGTTTCGGGTGGCCTGCATTCTGCAAACTATATTGCATGGGCATCAAAAGCCTGATCTGCAAATCATGGTACATGACATCTGGTTCAGGCCATCGTACCATATTGTCCTGGATTTTCTGATCGAACAACACAGAATAGATTCCCTGGGGGTATTCACGATAAGAAAGTCGCCGGATTTAGAAAAGATTCGAAGCTTGTATGCAAAATATAAATTTTTACCTAATTGACATACTAAGTTGAAAATGTATAGGTAATATAAGGATTACGATATCTCTTGCAGTTTACTCCATCCATATACACTAATCAATCTGAAAATAGGACTATTTACAACCGAATTATATTATCTTTATTATTGAACAAATTCTATGAGGTACAGAAAAACCATATCGTTCTATATGATTCTGGGACTCGTTCTGGGCTGTCAACCGACTCCTCAAGAAAGTGCTGAAGCAACCGACATCGACGTTCAGGCGATGTCGGTTGAAAACCCCGTCATGGAAGTCTCCATTACAGAAGCCCGACAAGGTGATTTTCGCACCACCATCCAGGCCGATGGCCATCTCCGGGCCAACGGTAAAATGGAGCTGGTGTGGAACGCGAGCGGTTACGTCACACAGGTAGAGGTGACCGAAGGAGAAAGTATACTGGAAGGAGACATTCTTGCCAGGCTGGGAACGGAACAACTCGAAAAAGAACTCGAACAGGCCCGGATCAATCTGGAGACCGCCCGACTCCGGCGGGAAGATATGTTGATCAGCGGGCGCCAGGATTCATCCGACCTGGCCGAAGACAAACTCAGGAACATCAACCTGCTCAGCGGATTCACCCAGGCTCAATACGATGTCAATGGGATCCAATCCCAAATGGAGGAACAATTGATCCGGGCCCCACACTCAGGCGTCATATACGACATCCGGCAAATGGAAGGTGCTGCTGTAAGCCCGGGCACGGTCTTTGGCAGCCTGATCGATAATCAAAGCTTCCGGGTGGAATTTGGAATACTGGAATCGGAACTCGGGAAGGTACGGACGGGCCAGCCCCTGGAAGTCCATCCCCTGGCCGGTCAGTTTTCGCCCTTTCGATCCACCATCCACCGGATCATCCCCATCGTCAATCCACAGGGTCTGGTGACCATCCTGGCAAAGGCCAGGGGTAGCGCAATCTCCTATTACGATGGAATGAAGGTCCGTGTCCTGGTCGAACGGACCATAGCCGACCAAACCATCGTGCCGCGCGATGCCCTGGTCATCCGGTCTGGACGCCAGGTCGTCTTTACCTATGACTCCACCTCCGGGCTGGCGAAATGGCAGTACGTCAGTACAGGGCTGGAAAATGAAACCTCGGTAACCATCACCGAAGGGATCAATCCCGGTGACCTGGTCATCACCGATGGCAACCTCAACCTGAGTCACGATGCCGAAGTGATGGTAAATCATCCTGAACAATAAACCAGCTTCCACCATGCTCGACTACCTCATAAAAAGACCGATCGGAGTGATCCTCACCTTTGGGATGGTAGTCCTCCTCGGAGTCTATCTGTTCCATCGGATACCGGTCTCCCTCCTGCCCGAGACCGATGTCCCCTACCTGAGCATCCACGTGAATTACCCGGGATTCTCAGCAGAAGTGGTAGAATCGGAAGTGACCAGACCCATCCGGCTGCAGATGCTGCAAGTGAGCGGCATAGAAGACGTGTGGTCCACCACCGAAAATGGTCGGGCCGAACTCGAACTGAGATTTCAATACGGCCGGGATATGTCCCTGGCCTACATCGAAGCCAATGAAAAACTCGACCAGATCGCATCCCGGCTACCGGGAGAACTGGAACGACCTCTGGTTACCTACAACGGTCTGAGCGATTTGCCCGTGGTGTACATCACCGTGCTGCCCCGGGATGAATACAGAACGGACTTCGTCGATTTTGGCTTGTTTTGCAAAAACGTGATCAAACGGCGACTCGAACAACTCGAGGAGGTGGCCTTCGTAGATATCAGCGGTTACGACCAACCCGAGATCAGAATCGTACCGGATTATCAGAAGATGCAGCTCCATGGAGTGGACGAAAGCGATATCCGGCAGGCCATTCAGCAGAACAATATCAATCTCGGCAGCATCGTACTCAAAGATGGCCAATACCAGTTTGATGTACAATTCAAAACCCGGTTAACCTCCATCGATGATCTCGCCAATATCGCCCTGCATAAGGAAGGGAAAATGATTCCGCTCGCTAGTATCGCCTCCATCGGTCAAACCTCCCGGTCCTCCCGGGGTAAATACCTATACGGTCCCGATCGCGGCATCATCCTATCCGTCCTGAAACAGCCGGAATCCAATATTTTTGCGATGCGTTCCGGGATCGATCGTAGTCTGGAAGTTCTCCGTTCGGAATATCCTTCCATATCCCTCCGGACCGCCCTGGATCAATCCCATGTCCTCCGCGTCTCCATCGACAATCTCCGGGGCAGTCTGATCTGGGGAGGTGTATTTGCCATCCTCATTCTGTTTGGATTCTATCGCCGGCTTCCGGCCATTTTTTTGATCGCCATCGTCATTCCCTCGACCATCGCCAGTTCATTGTTGCTGTACTATCTCCTGGGTTTATCGATCAACATCGTATCTCTCTCCGGACTGATCCTCGGCGTGGGCCTCATGGTGGACAATTCCATCATCATCATTGAAAACATCACGCAGTACCGGAAAACGGGCTTATCGATGACTGAATCTGCGATTCGGGGAGCCAATGAAGTCTTCACTCCCCTACTCAGCAGCATGTTGACCACCTGTGCCGTATTCGTACCCTTGTTGTTTATGAGTGGTGTGGTAGGAGCGTTGTTTTATGAACAGGCGATCTCCATAGCGATATCCCTGACCATGTCCCTGCTGATCGCCTATATGATCATCCCGGTATTGATCGGGTTGATGAATCTGGACCTGACCCTGAAAAAAGACTACGACTTCCTGGAAAAAGGCCACGACGGGTTTTTGCGATTCTCACTGAAGCGTCCCTGGGTGATCGTATCTTCGTTTATATTGCTGCTCGTGGCGGGTATTATGGTGGCTGTCCTTACGAAAAAAGAATCCTTTCCTCCCATAAGCCGGGAGGGCATCGAATTTCGCCTGGACTGGAATCAGAATATCACGATGGAAGAAAATGAAAGAAGATGCCGGTTATTAATCGATGAATTGAAGGATCATGCAAAAGAGATCCATCTGATGATAGGGGAACAACAGTTTCTCCTGGATCGGTCCGGTCAGAACGTACAGGAAGCCCGTCTGATCTGTATCCAATCCAATCCGGGTCTACAGGATACCATATCACAAATTGTCCAAAGGTATTGCCATCAAAATTTCCCCTTCACCCGAATCCAGGAGATGCTGCTCCAAAATGCCTTTGACGTCATTTTTCGCAATTCTGTCAACGATCTTTATGTCCAACTTCGCCCACTGGATCCCAACGACAATATCCAAATCGAAGCCATCGAACAAGCCCTTCTTCATTTGCAAGACGCCGGTTTCCCGATGGAACCGGTCAATCAAATGGAAAACCTGTTGCTGTACATCGATTCCGATAAAGCGATGACCTATAAGATTCCCCTCGAGGCAATCACGCAAAGGCTGGAAGCGTTGCTCAATAATTATAACCTAGGGGAACTATCGGGCTCACGAAACAATCTCACTATCAACTTATACCATTCTGAGGTAGCCAACCACCCCGAATTACATAACCCTGCCACTCTAAAAACATCCGATCAAACGGTGCCTTCCACGGAGACCACTTCCCCATATAAGGGAGATAGTCCCCCGGAGTTCACCCTTCTCCTGTCACAGGCCATGGTCCGCAACAGCGAGAACAACTTAGTACCTCTGGACCAGTTTGTCCGGGTGGATTACGGGACCGGACTTCGGGAGATCCGGGCCACCCAAATGGGTGAATCCTTTATTGCCCCGATCAAAGATATCGATGAAGCCGGGCTTGTCAGACTCAAACAAGCACTGGATGAATTATCAGATTTCAATTATACATTGAGCGGGCCCTGGTTTGAGAATCAGGACAGAATCCGGGAACTGACCTGGGTGCTCGTCGTATCAATGCTTCTGCTTTTTCTCATCCTGAGTGCCCAGTTTGAATCCCTGGTCTTATCTTTGATCATTCTGTTGACTTTGCCTTTTGGGTTTGCAGGATCTCTTATGGCTTTGTATCTGGCCGGTCAATCCATATCGATATTGTCCATGATCGGGATGATCGTCATGGCGGGGATTCTGGTGAACGATGCCATTCTCAAGCTGGATATGATCGTCCGGATGCGGAACGAAATGGATGAAATCGAGGCCATCTATCGGGCAGGCCAACGGCGGATCAAGCCCATTTTTATGACCAGTATGACGACCATTCTCGCTCTGGTTCCGATATTGTTTAGTTCGGGTCTTGGAGCAGAATTGCAGACTCCGCTCGCATTGTCCATTATCGGGGGGATTACCATAGGAACATTGTCCAGCATTGTGCTATTACCTCTGATTTATTTATTGATCCGAAGGATGGAAGGATGGAGAACAGGTACTACACATAAATCGAAGTGACATGGAACTGAAGCATTCCTTCCAGGTCGTCGTATTTTCGATATTTTTTGCCATCGCAGGCCTGGCCCTGATTCCCAGGCTCCATGTCCAATACCTTCCTTCCGGGGACAGCCAGTACCTGAGAATCAATTATGCCGGGTATGGTTTATCAGCGGAGTACCTGGAACGGGAAGTTTGTGTCCCACTCGAGTCTGCCATTTCCTCCCTCCGGGGAGTCAAAGAGATCCGAAGCAAGACCAGTGATGGCTCAGGGAGCGTAGACGTAGAACTCAGCCGGTTTGTGGATCTGGAATTTTTCAGGTTTGATCTGTCGTCCAAAATCCGTCAATTGTATTCTAATTTTCCCGAAGGGGTGAGTTACCCGATTCTCGAGGTGGTACTCGATGCGGAAGATGATCAATACCAGGAACCCATTCTGATCTATTCAATCAGTGCGCCACGATCTCTCACTTTTCTGGCCAACTATGCCATCGAAACCATCGCACCGGAAATCGGACGTCAGGATGGGGTCAGCGAGGTCCGGATTTCTGGCAACAGGCAGAAAAGAATCCAGATCGATCTCGATCAGACCACCCTGGATCAACACGGCATCGATGTACCCTCCATTCGTCAGGCGGTGCGCGTAGCCTATGCCAATCAGTCGATCGGGCTGAGTCGACTGGCCAATCAAACCACTATGACGGTCCGCAAACAAGGAAACCTGCTTCATGATACCACCAATATCCTGAATCAACTGAGAAATATCCGGCTTCTCACCTCCAATCAATCCGGGGTCACCATGGAGAACCTGTCCGACATTTACTGGAAAGACGAGGAGGTATCCAGTTACTACCGCATCAACGGCCAGAACGCGCTTCGGCTGCTCATTTTTCCGGCACCCGGAGCCAATCATATCCAACTGGCCGGTGACTTGCAGACCGTCATTGCCGATCTGCAAACCAACCTGAAAGGAGAAATACAGTTTAACCTGGAATCCGACAATACGGCTTATCTCAAGGAGGAACTGAGTAAGATATACAAAAGGACTGCCTGGTCACTGGCCATTCTGTTGGCTTTTATCGTGCTGTTCTACTGGTCCTGGAAACCCCTCGTGATCATATTCTCGGGAATCCTGGTGAACCTCGGAATAGCCTTCATTTTTTACTACTTCCTCCGTGTAGAGCTCAATCTTTACGCACTGGCCGGTATCACGGTGACCTTTGGCATCATCCTGGACAATAGCATCGTGATGATCCAGCACATCCGCACGAATCAGAACAGAAGGGTTTTTATGGCCCTGCTTGCCGCTACCCTGACGACTATTGCCGCTCTGATCATTATCTTCTTTCTTCCGGAAAACCTGAAAGTACAGTTGCGGTATTTTGCCCTGGTCATCATCATCAATCTGGCCGTATCCTTGTTAGTCAGTCTGATTTACGTGCCTTCCCTGATGCAACAGATGAATTACCACCGGTCCGATGGAAAAGTCTACCGGTTTTTCCCCTGGTGGGATAGATTTTATAGCCGTTACCTGAGATTAACTCAAATGAAAAAGACCTGGTGGGCTTTGTTCTTTATTTTACTCTTTGGCTTACCGGTGTATCTCTTGCCCAATCACTGGTCCGGACAGGAGTGGTACAATAAGACCATAGGCAGTACCTGGTATCGGGATAAGGGGCGTCCTGTGGTCAATAAAATACTGGGGGGGACGTCCCGGTTATTTGTTTATTACGCCTATGAGCACGGTGGGTTTCGCGATCAGGAAGAGACGGAGCTGACGATCCATTGCAGAATGCCCGAAGGTTCGAGTCTGGAACAGACCAATCGGTTGATCGGCTACCTGGAATCATACCTATCCAACTTTATGACCCATATCAAATCTTTTACTACTTCTATCACCAATGGAGAGAATGCCCGGATTTCCATATTATTTGAAAAAAATGCTCCGTTTTCTTTCCCTTACATGCTCAAAGAAAGGATGGTGTTCTTCTGCAGTCAGTTTGGGGGAGCAAAATGGAATATCACCGGTGTGGGACAGGGATACTCCAATGCTTCCTATGCCAGCCCGCCCACATTCAGCGTCCGGTTTATGGGCTATGACCGGCACAAAATTGCGGAATACAGCGCGGTATTGAAATCAAAACTCGAGCGACATCCCAGGGTGCAGAACGTGGAAACCAATGCGAGTCTGAGTTGGTTTGGAGGGGTAAAAAACGTCTACGAAATGAATATTAACCTATCCAACATGCAGTCCGCTGGACTTCAGTTGCAGGATATGAGAAATGTCATGAATTACTACAATCTACGGGATGAGTTGCTGTTTCACCAACCGGGTTTACCCCAAATAGACTATTCCGTGCGGTACAAAAACGCCGGTCGTTGGTTATTGGAGAACAAACCGGTGCTCTACCGGGGTCGGCAAATCAAGGTGAATGACCTGGTGAGCTATTCCAAAAATCAGGTGACCGAAAGTATCGTCAAGAAAAATCAGGAATACGTAGAATCCGTCAAGTTTGAATACACGGGGTCCAATCGTTTTGGTGAAAAATTCTTAGATGAGGTGGTGGCGGAAATGGAATTGGAATTACCGTTGGGCTTCCGGCTGGAAAAGAAAGAATTCAGTTATTTCAGTCTCCTGGAGGACAGCAAAAATTACGGTTTGATATTGCTCATTATCGGATTGATTTTCATCATTTCAGCCATCCATTTCGAGTCGTTTCGGTGGCCGTTTGTCATTATCGCGACCATCCCCTTATCGTACATCGGAATATTCCTCATCTTTTACCTGACCGGAGCGAGTTTTGACCAGGGGGGATACACCTCATTCATTATGGTGACCGGGATCACGGTGAACAGTCTGATCTATCTGATGTCTGATTACAAACAATTGCTGAATGAAGGCTCTGATCGAATGGAGGCCTATCAAAAAGCCTTTGAGCAAAAAATCCTCCCTATTTTCCTGACCCTGCTCAGCACGATTGTGGGGTTGTTACCATTCGTGCTGATCGGACAAAACGACGTATTCTGGAGCAGTCTGGCCGTGGGTTCCATTGGTGGATTGCTATTCTCGTTTGTGGTGTTGGTGTTCCTTGCGCCGGTAATGCTGGATCTGAAGAGTGAGAAAATTTACTAAGGAACAAAAGTCACCTTGCGTTAGGTGAATTTACGTGTTCACTTTAATTCAATAGTTATTTTCACCTTCCCACCTAGTCCTATCTCGACAATATCATACAAGGTTTTCAATGTTAAATTGCTTCCATCGTTTTCCACTCTTGAAATATAAGTCCTTTTTTTGTTAACCAGATCGCCAAGTTGTTGTTGTGTAAGTTTTTTTTCTTCCCGGGCCTGTCGCAATAGGAGGCCAACTTTAAATGTTTCAAAATCCCTTTCCAGTGAATCTCTACGTGCCGTTCCTTTTTTACCATATACACTATCTTTTATTTCAGCCCATTTTTTTGTGTCCATTTTATTGGTTTTTGGTTTCATAATATTCTCTCATTAGTCTGCAGTTAGTTCATAAATCTGAACCTCTATCTTACAAACATATTTTGAGGATTTACTTCTCTCCTGGCCACCAAATGAGGTCCTGTTTCGTTCGAGCTATCCACCGATCGTTCCGGTTTTTACTTCGCCGTCCCTTGAATAACTCCCTACAATTACTCCGCCCGGTGTCACCACATGATCTATAAGTTTAAATGCAACGGGAATCGTCCCTGTGTCAAACAACTTCTTCCCTTTGCCCAGGATCAGTGGATGAATTTTGAGCCGGAGTTCATCCACCAGGTCGTTCTGGAGCAGCAGTTGGACAAGCTCACCACTCCCCCACACCTGGATGTCCGGCCCTGACGAATTTTTGAGGTCTTTGATATCAGCCACCTGATCAATAAACATGGTATTCTGCCATTCCGTGGAATTCCGGGTCGTGGACATCACGTATTTCATGCCGTCATTGATGCCCGGCCAAAATTCAGAATGCTCAGGCCAGTAATTCTCCCAGATCTCAAAGGTTTTCCGGCCGAGGAGGTAATCCGCCGGTTTGAGTTCTTCCCGGACCACGGCGTCGTACACTTCGTCGTCGTACGGTGCAACCCATCCTCCGTATTCAAATCCACCCGATGTATCTTCTTTCGGACTGCCGGGCCCCTGCAGGACGCTATCCAAAGTAATCATGGATAAAACGGTTATTTTTCTCATATTTCTGGTATTTTGTAAAACCCTAAATTTCAACCAATAATTTTTATCAAATGCTGTGGGAATGCGACAAAAAACGCGGTGGAATCCGTCAGGGAAATAATCACAAAGCTTACAAATATCGCCTGATGGTGATGGGTTTTTACTAAATAGACCAATTTCATCCTCCGATCTCTGTGGTTAAAATCGAACCCTTACCATTGTCTATAGTTTGTGTAAAACTATCTACAGCTCTATATCCAGCAATTCTTTGGCCAGGTCGTGTAATCCTTTTTCGATTTTTTTTCTTTGTGCCTTCCGTGGTTTATTGAGCCCTGTGGCGTAGTTGTGAATTTGCTTTTGATTGATTCCTGTCAGGCGGTGCAATGCAACAGGATTGATGACTCCTTTGTAGTATGCCAATAGGCTTTCTATGTCAAATTTGTAAATAATTTCAAATTCTTCATCCAGGAAATCCGGTCGATTTTCGTCTTTTAATTCCTCTTTCAACAATTCAATGTAATCGAGTACGGCTTGCTTGCATTCCTGCACTGTGACACCATGACCATAAATCATTTCATTGCCTTCTGCATGGCCCCAAAAGCCATCCATGTTGCGCTCGATAATAATTTTAATTCTTTTCATAATCTACCATTATTTGTACCGGCTTGATTTCTTCTTACAATCCCATCTTTTTTCTTAGGTCCTTTTCCAGTCCGTACGGAAGTTCTTTAGATCCATGATTAGGCAGGATTACGATAACACCATCTTTTTCATACATCTCATGACTCCCCTTCAATTGCCGAATCAATTTCCACCCATTTTTCCTTGCTAGTCTTATAAATTGACTGCACTTCATTTGGTTTCATTATATAATTATTCAAATATAGAAATATTTCCACGTTTTAGATCCATAGAAGGTATAAAATTTTAAGAAATCAGAAAACTTATATGTTTGTTTTTCAGTCTTATTATTAGAAAAAAGCTCAACTTGGTGGTAAGGAGGTGCGAGGCACACTAGTGCTCCGTTTCATAAATTCTTAAAACTTATGACGGATTCTTTTTCACCGTATCATCATCATCTAAAGCCTTATGTAGCTTAGGCTATACGCGGTTTCGCTTCTTCGATACGGTAAAAAATTACCTCGTCATAAGCATCAATTACTTATGAAACAGAACACTAGTTTCAGCTGATTTCAAATTTGTTCTTTGTGAATTACATACAAATTGACCGTATATTTAAGCCACAAAACCAAAAAAGCGTACAACGTATGAACATCGTCTTTATGGGAACTCCGGAATTCGCGGTTCCGGTTCTGAAAAGCCTGCATCAATCACACCATACCATCCAGGCGGTGGTGACGGTACCAGATCAGTGGGGCGGACGAAATAAATCCAAACGACTGGAATCAGCGGTAAAAAAATATGCACTGGAACATAAACTTGAATTACTTCAACCTGCCAAACTCAATCAATCCTCTTTTCTCCACCGGATCAGAGAACTGAATCCGGATGTAATCGTGGTGGTGGCCTTCCGAAAATTACCCAAATTGCTGTGGTCGATCCCCCGCCTGGGCACCATCAACCTACACGCCTCCCTCCTGCCTGCCTACCGGGGCTCTGCGCCGATCAATCATGCCGTGATCCAGGGCGAAAAAGTCACCGGTATGACGACCTTCCTCATTGACGATCGCATCGACACGGGGAATATTCTTTTACAAAGAGAAATTTCGATCGCTGATGATGATACCGCCGGCGATCTTTACGAACGTATGATGAAACTGTCCGGAGATCTGATGCTCCGAACACTCAAAGGAATGGAAGAAAACAATCTGACTCCCAGATCTCAGGATGACTCGTTGGCTTCACCTGCTCCCAAGGTCTTTTTTGATCAAAACCAACTGGATTTTAATCAATCTGCGCAAACTTTATACAACTTCATCCGGGGTATGAGCCCCTACCCTGCCAGTTGGACCAGGTACCGGGATAAAATATTAAAAATATATTTCGCTGAACCGGTCCGCCTACCTCACGATGTAAAACCCGGAACGATCAAAACCGATTATAAGACGTATTTTAGAATTTACTGCAAAGATGGATATCTCAAGATCAAAGACCTGCAAATGGAAGGGAAGCGACGTATGAACATAAAGGATTTCCTCAATGGATTGGCTACCACCTAAGAGAGGTATCAGAAGAGTACCGGCAGTTGATCAAATCAAATTTACTACGACCCGGCGGAATGCTTCGACAACAAAATCCACAAATCCCACTTCTTTAATTCCGACGGAATCCGTCACCTGAAAAAATGCAAGTGACTGATTGATTCCTATGTCAGAATGGTAGTGCCATAGTATATGAATCGTACTGATCACACTCAACATAACCAATACCAGTACAACTGCCCTGAATTTAATATGTGATTTGATCCTATTCATGGTGCAAATATAAATATTTATTTTAATTATTCAACCATTGATTCCGATATGTTTCCACCGAAAAATTTGACACAGATTTGATAATGGATTATTGGGGATTTCACGAGACAAATCGTGATTTGTCTCTACGCCAATTCAAAATTCAAACATTGCGTGGTTCATCCAATCCCATTGCCCTGGCATCCGC
>CALEIL010000308.1 GCA_937876435.1 uncultured Bacteroidota bacterium | reverse complement strand
CCCAGGTATGCAGATCCACCTTAAATTCACCAGTCGTACCTCGCTCAGTTTCGATGATAATTACGCCATTTGCACCTCGGGATCCGTACATCGAAGCCGCAGCAGCATCCTTCAACACGCTCATACTTTTGATCTGATTGGGGTCAATATCGGTGAGTGACTGTTCCATCCCATCTACTATCACCAGTGGGGATGCATTCTGCAAGGTACTAAGCCCTCTGATCCGGATATTCCCGGGAACACTTCCAGGCAGGTTGTTTCCCTGCATCATGGTTACTCCAGCCACTGACCCGCTAAATCCTTCCTGAAGTTTTTGCATCGGCCGCGTACGCAATCTCTCCATATCCACCGTTTCAATAGAGGAGGCAACATGCGCTCTTTCCACGGAGTTATACCCTACCACAACTACCTCATCAAGGATCTCCGATTCTTCGACCAAAGTAATAACCAGATTGGATCGTCCCTCTACTTTTACTTCCTGGGACTGGTACCCAATGTAGGATATTAATAGTGTGGCATCATCCTCTACGTTGTGAAGGACAAATTCACCAGCCAGATTTGTAGCGGTTCCCTCATTGGATCCTTTGACCAGGACGTTTACACCGATCAGTGGTTGATTACTTTGATCGATGACTTTGCCGGTCAGCGTGTTCACGTTATTAAATGATTCGATCAGATCAATTTTTTTCATCTCCAGTAAGCCCGGGTTGGTTTTATCCGCCAATTCGGTACTTTTCTTCGTATGATCCGTTAGAGTATTGTCTGGTTGATCTACCAGCTTGGGAGAAGGACGTTCTACGTCTTTGTTGACCGATCTTCTTCCCGATATGATGGCATAAAACTTATCCCCGACCCTATAAAATCTAAGACCCGATGGGTATAAGATCGATTTCAGATTTTCTTCCAGGTCATCGGATAGGTTCACCTTGTCGGTGACTTCTTTTTGGTCCAACAAATCCGGGTCATAATTAAAATATACTCCAAACCTATCTTCGAGATCTTTCAAAACATTGACGATTAGTTCCCCCTGACGATCCTTCTGCAACAAATACGCCGAACCCGACACATTCATCACCATATCACCCTGTGCATACACATACTGATGTAGGAAAATAAGACATAATATAAGTTGAAGCTTTTTCATAATCCTCTTAATTTAGCCATATGACAAAATTGTAATTTGTATTTCTTTAATGTTATTCATTTCTCAATGGGTTTTGATTCGGTGTGAATTCAGTCGAATAGATATTTGACAATGACCGCAATATGATATCAAGGTTGTCATTTGGCAAGGTGCCGCTAAAGTTCCTGGCCAATATGGTAGAATCCGCACATTGTATCACAACCCCATAAAAGTCATTGATCGACTGCAATACCTGTGACAAAGGTGTCTTGTCAAATTTCAACATGCGATCCTGCCAGATGGTGTACAACGAATAATCCACCTGGCCCGTAATGATATCGGACATTTCACCATCTGTTTCCACGAAATCCCCGGTCTGTTCAAGTATCGCGAGGGTCTTATGGGTATCGATGTTGGATACAACCCGTACTTTGCCTTTTTCCAAAACTACCTTGGTCTTCTTGTTTCTGGAATTTACGTTGAAACTCGTACCGAGAACCTCCACATTCAGTTCTGGGGTATGTACGATAAACTTTTGGCGATCGGTTTTCTTTTGAACAGTGAAGAAAGCCTCCCCAGTGACCCACACTTCGCGGTTCTGATACCAATCGATATACCGGGGAATCCGGACGGATGAGTTCGCATTGAGCACGATCTTACTCTCATCATTTAGTAGTATTGCCCTCGTCTCCGCATAAGTGGTGGTAATGGTCCGATACAACAACCTTTCTCTGAATAAAAAGCCGACCAAGAATAATATACCCACGCAAGCTATCATACTCCAAATGCGCATACCCCTCCAAATCGATCTGCTGAGTCCGGAATCTTGCTGACCTTTCGTTTCCAATCGATGGATCTTCTTCTGGAGATTTTCGTATCCGGTATTGGAATCCGGTATATATTGCAGGTTGGAAATTTCCCAGGTCAGTAATGTATCAAAAAAAACCTCGTAATTATTTTCCTGCTCCAACCATTTTTTAATTTCCGATTGCTCCATTACCGTAGCACGTCCGGAAAAATATCGAAACAACAACCTTTTGTCTACCGGATTATCTTTCATCAAACCAACAATTCCGAGTCATGTAATCTTTATCTATTCTCTTCGGTATAACACAATACATTTCGCATCATTTTCAATGCTTTGCTCACATGAGTTTCCGCAGTACGCACCGATATCTTCTGTATTCTGGCAATTTCCTTCATGGATTTGCCTTCGTACCTGCTCATCATGAAAACCTTTTTACATTTTGGTGGTAAGGCCTCAATGACCTCCTGTACCTTTTGATAAAATTCTTCGTACATTAATTGCTCATCCGCAGTGATCTCAGCAGACAACAATACACCCTCCGGTATTTCTATTGTAGCGTGACCAAACTCATTTCGGATGAAATTCAACGCGCGGTTTCGCACCGACCGGAACAAATAAGTCTGATAGGTGGTCTTTATATTTCGAAAATGCTTTTTATGCCAGAATTCTGCGAAGACGTCCGAAACGATATCCTCTGCATACATTCTCGAATACACAAACCGAACCGCGTGACTACAAAGTGCGTTGTAATAATGCCGGTAAACCAGTGCACATCCCTCCCATTCATCTTCTTCAAACGCCTTTCTTAGAAAATATTCCTTGTTCGGAACTTGTGGTACAAAGCCATTTGAATCATTCGGTAAAGCTTTCTCTTTCCCTGCGGTAGTAAGTATGGATCTCTGGTTCTCGTTATTATTTTTCTCCTTATTGTCTACAGTCATTCTTATTGTTCCATTCACATCTTAATTCACATAGTAAAACATCCTTACAATACAATAGACACCAAAAACCGGATGCACACGTACTCTAATATTGGATTTGTATAAAAAAACGACCGAAGGTGGAAGAAGCGCAGGCTTTTCATAGAACATGTGTTCCGTTTGATAAGGAATTGATTCTTTTGGTGAAGGGTAGATTATTTTTCACCGCCTTTTGAACATTTATATTTTGACCTATCTCAGGTATTCAATCCCTCCCAAACCTCCTCCTATTCAGGAATATGGATTCCCCACATTGGTATTACTATTTTTTTCGTGATATATTTGAACTCTTCAATGAAGTGAAGATAAAACCCGTTTTCCCTCACCTTTACAACCGAAAATTGTGAGTTTAACCAACTTTAAAATATCTGCCACCTACACTGACCACTACCAACTCACCATGGCCCAGGTGTACTTTCTGGACAATCAACAAAATAATACGGCTGTCTTTGATTACTATTTCCGGAAATTGCCATTTGACGGTGGATATGCGGTATTTGCGGGACTGGAAGAATTGCTTGATTTGTTGGAAAACCTGCGATTTGATGAAGAAGACATCCGGTTTCTCCGGCAGGAGGGCTTTGATTCCAAATTTCTGGACTACCTCAGGGGATTCAGATTCCGGGGCGAGGTGTATTCCAGCCGGGAAGGTGATCTGGTATTTCCCACCCGGCCAATACTCACCGTGAAAGCTTCCATCATAGAAGCCCAGATCGTGGAGACCATCCTGCTCAATGTGCTCAACTTTCAAACTTTGATCGCTACCAAAGCCAGACGCATCAGAGAAGTAGCTGGTGACAGTCAATTGTTCGACTTCGGATTGCGCCGCGCACAGGGCCTGGGCGGATATTCTGCGAGCAAGGCCTGCATGATCGGAGGATTTGACGGAACCAGCAATACGATGGTTGGCCGGGATTACGGAATTCCCGTCTCGGGGACTATGGCCCATTCATTTATCCAAAATTATGAAGATGAACTGACCTCATTCAGAACTTACGCGCGTCATTGGCCGGATCAGAGTATCTTTTTGGTTGATACGTACGACACACTCCGGAGCGGTCTTCCCAACGCCATCCAAGTCGGTAAAGAATTGGAAAAATCGGGCTATCAACTGAAGGGAATCCGACTCGACAGCGGAGATCTGGCCTACCTGGCCAGAGAATCTCGGAAAATGTTGGATGAAGCGGGTCTTTCGTACGTGAAAATAGCTGCATCCAACCAACTGGATGAATACGTGATCAGAAGCCTCAAACTCCAGAATGCACCCATCGATATATTTGGGGTAGGAACCAATCTCGTCATAGGAAAACCGGATGCGAATCTTGACGGGGTGTACAAACTCAGTTTTTCTCACAACAAACCCCGGATAAAGCTATCGGAAAATATCAGGAAAATGACCCTACCCTACCAAAAACAGGTTTATCGTTCAATCGGCGATGATGGCCGTTTTGACGGAATAGAAGCTATTGGACTTTTTACAGAAAACAATGTGGAATGGATGCACCACCCCTACGATGAGAGTAAATCTTTATCATTACAGGACCGCACATTGGTCCCGTTGCTTCACAAGGTGATGGACCAGGGAACACGAATACCACCTCGGTATTCATGGCAGGAAGTTAAATCATACAGCCAGGAGCAAATCGACAAATTACCGGCGGAATACAAGCGACTCGACAACCCACATACCTATAAGATCGGCATAAGTGGTCAACTCAAAACAGAACGGGACCGATTGAGAGATTCCAAAAAATAGTCGGACTTAGTACTCCGTTTCAAAGAATATAAAATGCACCATTTACAGAACTGAAAACCCAGTTGGGTTGCTGCACCACCGTTTTTTATCTCACTGATATATGGAAGCCTGTATATCTAATAAACCACAAGGGATATCAATATTTCTATTAAATTTACGGTAACCACAAACCATGTCAAGACTATGGCCAAAGTATATGCAATTTCTTGTTTGTCACTCCTCGCAACCATTGTTGCCCGGATCGGAACCGCCCAAACTCCATATCCGGTACAAGGCCTTTGCATTGCGGCGCCTTCAACTGATGGTCTGGAAGATTTTGTTGATTTCATCGACCACGATTTGAGGAATGCCGGAGTGAATACGCTGATTTTAAGAATTGATTTCAGGTATCAATACAAGTCACGTCCTGAGCTGGTGGATGAAGGAGCACTTAGTGCCAAACAAGTCCAAAAACTAGTCGATGTTTGCCGTAAAAATAGCATCCGCCTGATCCCGCAAATCAATTTGCTCGGCCACCAATCCTGGCATTCTAACCTGGGCAGATTGCTGGAAGTCTATCCCCAATTTGATGAAACGCCCGGCGTAGTCCTCCCCGAAAAATATGAATGGCCCAACGACGACGGATTGTATTGTAAAAGCTATTGCCCCCTGCATCCAGAGGTCCACGAAGTGGTTTTTGACCTGGTGGATGAGATCGTGGAGGTATTTGAAGCGGATGCATTCCACGCGGGACTCGATGAGGTGTTTTACATAGGCCATAAAGACTGTTCGCGGTGCAATGGATACGATCCGGCGGTGCTCTTTGCTGATGAAGTCAACCGGATCAACCGTCATCTGACTATTCAGGAGAAGGAATTATGGATGTGGGGCGATCGATTGATCGATGGAAGGACTACCGGGATTGGAATGTGGGAAGGTAGTTACAACAATACGTGGCAGGCTATCGACAGGATCGACAAAAACGTCGTTATCTGCGATTGGCATTACGAAAGGGCTGACCCCACGGCTGCCATTTTCGCTTCCAAAGGTTTCAGGGTAGCTACCTGCCCCTGGCGCAATCCCGATATTGCCGTCCGGCAGGAAAATATGATGCGTTCTTTTATTGAAAATGCTACACCAGAATTGAAGAATCGATACCTCGGTATGATTCAGACCGTATGGTCATCCGCAGAAAGATTTATATCGGAATACCGGAATACCAGCCCATCAGGCACAGAAAACAACCCTGGTCAGTGCTTCCGGGCATTGAGTGAAAGATGGGTAGAATGAATTTGAATCCACTCCTCATTTCGCTCCGATTAAGCGAATACAACAATATTCATGATCTATGAACTTTAAGAAATATATCCTGTCCGTATTATTGGTTGCTTTGTGGGTTACCTGGTGCACGAAAGTCTATAGTCAAAGTAAAGATGAGAGGAATATGAAGGAATTGTTGGTACATAAAATACACCACGAGGGTCAGACTGGTATATCCGATGTCAAAAAACTGCTGGAATCGAACGCTCCGTTGAATGCCATAAATGTGATCAATTGGGATAAGTTTGACTACACGCCGGAAGTACAGTTTCGGATCGGCCATACAAACAATGAAATTTGGATCGTATTCTATGTCCGGGAAAAACATATACTGGCGCAACGCACCGCCACCAACAGCGCGACGCACAAAGACAGTTGTGTCGAATTTTTTATCGACCCCAAAAAAGATGGTCAGTATTACAATTTTGAATTCAATGCGATAGGCACTACACACCTGGCTCATGGCCCCGTGATCCAAAAACGGTCGTTTATTGACCCCGCGATGATCGACTCTTTGATCCGGACTCATTCCAGCCTGGGAACCCAACCCATCGATCTGCAAAACGGGGTTCACTCCTGGGATTTGACCGTAGTGATTCCTGCCGAAATATTGATCCATGAAAACACGAAAACATTGAGTGGATTATCCGCAAACGCCAATTTCTATAAATGTGGGGACGAAACCATCGAACCTCATTATCTGAGCTGGAATCCCGTTCCGGTGGACCGGCCCAGTTTTCATCAGCCGAAATATTTTGGTCGGTTGGTATTTGAATAATACGCCTAAAATTGCTTTTCAGGGGGCCCGGGAAAATGTGTCACTACTTCTTCTCGTATACCCTCACATAGTCGATCACGTACCGCGCCGGAAAGACCGTGTTCGATGGATCGCCCCCATTGGTTCCGCCGATGGCCAGGTTGAGCAGTATGTAGTGGGGCTGATGAAAAGGATTCTTTCGATCGCCCAGGTTTATAGTATTAGATAAATCCACCTCGTTGAGTAAGCGGTCATCTACGTAAATCTTCATGGAATCCGCATCCCAGTCCAGGCGCCAAATGTGAAATTCCTCCGACCATCCTTCACCCAGTGAATCGATCGGCAGACGAGAGTCATCCCAGATCGGAGCATACCGTTTGTCCGATCCCCAGGCAAAATTCGCCAGCAACATACCCCGAAAATACTCCATGATGTCGCACTCTCCTCCTGACGGCCATTCACCCTGTGTACCAAGCGTCCAGAAGGCTGGCCACATCCCCGGCCTGGTATCGATGCGGGCGCGCATTTCAAAGCGGCCGTAGGTCCAGTCCACCTTGCCGCGGGTGTGGAGGCTGGCCGAGGTGTAGCTGGCGCCCTGATAGTTCTCGCGGCGGGCGGTGATGGTGAGCAGGCCGTTGCGCACATCC
>CALEIL010000307.1 GCA_937876435.1 uncultured Bacteroidota bacterium | reverse complement strand
GGAAACCCGATACCGCAGCCGTGAAATTATTACCCAAAGCGTGTTTGACATCCGCAGAGCCATCGATTTCATTGAATCCCGTGAAGATTTGGACTCTGACCGGATAGGGTATCTGGGCATCAGCCTGGGTGGAGTAATCGGGACTATTTTCACGGCGGTGGACAAGAGGGTGAAGGTGCCGGTTATCGCACTGGCGGGAGGTGGACTCAATCTGATGTTTGGATTAAAAGCATTTTCCAGTGAAAACAAAAATTACCTCAGCGTCATTGATCCCATCAATTATGTCCGGCAAATCGCTCCTCGTCCTCTGCTCATGATCAATGCAGAAAACGATGAGATAATCCCACCTCTTACTTCAAAATTATTGTTCAAAAAAGCCCGGCATCCTAAAAAAATAATTTGGCACGCAGCGACACACCGGACGATTCCCCTTGACAAAACCTTTTTGGATGGGATCCAATGGTTTGAGGAACATCTTTGAGTGACCCGGCATTTATCGTCGAAAATAAAATTTTCGATTCTATTTTCATTTGGCCCAAGAGTGTTATATTTATATTCTTTCATTCGAAGGGGAAGCAATCTGTATATTGAAAAACAGTTCAGGGAAGTATTAAAGTTAGTGGATGACGCCAGATATAATATTAGTATTCAGCATTTTAGCTTTAGCTTTTTTTCTGTTTACTACAGATTTTATTTCGTTTGATTTAGCTGCTCTCATCATCCTTGTTCTTCTCATTATATCCGGAATATTGGACCTCAGGGAAGGATTGGCTGGTTTTAGTCATCCTGCCACGTTGACCGTAACTTTTATGTTTGTACTCAGCGAAGGCATCCGAAGTACTGGTCTGCTCAGCTCTGTAGGGGATTACTTTGCCCGTATAATTCTAAAAAACTATTGGTGGGGATTGGCACAAATGCTAATATTTATCAGCTTTGGTTCCGCCTTTATCAACAATACTGCGATCGTTGTGATATTCATTCCCATTGTTATCGGGATTGCTGCCAAGGTGAACGTGAGCCCTTCCAAACTATTGATTCCATTATCATTTGCAGGTATCCTGGGAGGTATCTGTACGTTGATCGGCACTTCGACCAATATCCTGGCCAGTGCCCTGGTGGAGGATATGGGGATGGAAAAGCTTTCCATGTTTGATTTCACACCAATGGGAGTTATTCTGTGGGGGGTGGGGATTTTATACATGGTGGTATTTGGTATCCGGATGATCCCTTCCAGGCGTACCAATGAAGAATTAACGAGCGACTATGCCATCCAAAATTACATCGCCGATGTGGTGATCGAGCCACAAAGTAATTTGATCAATGAGATATTTGATCCGGAAGATCTCACCAGCCGGTTGGATCTGGATGTCCTCCGGATTTTTAAAAAGAATATGGAATCGTCCGTCCATCGAACCAAAACCTTGATAGAAGCGGGGGATATTCTCCGGATCCACGGGAGCGCGAATGAGATCAAAAAATTGATCAGCAGAACTGATATATCCCTCAAACGGAGCAGTGAATGGCGGGATTATGACCTGGAGCGGGGTCAGGATACGTTGGTAGAAGCCGTAGTGGCACCTGCCTCACCGCTGGTGGGCCGGACACTTCATACGATCAATTTTACCGACAGAAACCAGGCCATTCCTTTGGCAATCAGACACAATGGGGAGACCGAGAAAGAAAATCTCCACAATATAAAACTGGACGCGGGTGATGTTATCTTGTTGATAATGAGCCGGGAAGAATTGGGCGAAATGGATGCTGACCCATCTTTTATCCTGGTATCGGAAGTCGGTATCACCCCTAGAAGAACCAATAAGACCTGGATTGTCCTGTTGACGTTGCTTGGAGTAGTTGTAACTGCGGCGCTCAACATTTTTCCTGTGGTAGTCAGTGCTATCATTGGAGTGGTGATATTACTGGTTACCAAAAGCCTGACACCAGAAGAAGCATTCAATTCTGTCAATTGGAGGGTCATCATATTGTTAGCCGGCGTCATACCCCTGGGTACAGCTCTGGACAAATCGGGAGGGGCCATGCTGATAGCTGATAACATGGTTCAGCTTTTAGAGGATTTTGGTCCCAGGATCGTTTTATCAGGGATATTTTTGCTGACCCTGTGCATTACGGGCATCATGTCCAACAATGCTTCGGCGGCTCTTCTGATCCCCATCGCCATCGAAACTGCGAATCATATGGGTGTGAGTCCGTATCCGTTTATTTTTGCGGTAACCTATGCAGCCTCCCTGAGCTTTATCACCCCATTTGGCTACCAAACCAATACGCTCATTTATGGGATTGGGAATTACAAATTCCTGGATTTTACCAGAGTAGGAGCTCCGCTCAGCATTTTACTCTGGATTATCACTACTATATTTCTCCCTTATATCTGGCCGTTTTAATGCACGCAGGCTTATATTTTCTAGGATATTGACAGTGCAGCGATTAGGTTTCCAAGGTTCACACCGGAATTTTCCAATAGAAGGGGGGTCATTTCTATGGCTTCCTCCAGAGAAATTGGCCCGTTGACAATAGAAAATAAGGCGGTAATTCCGTATTCAAGCAACTTCTGACTATCTGCGCCAAGTGTTCCCGCCAGACAGACGACCGGTTTTTGGTGCTTCTTACCAAGTCTGCCGACACCGGATACTACCTTGCCATAAATCGTCTGACTATCGACCCTGCCTTCTCCCGTGATTATCAGGTCTGAATTGATCACCCGGGATTCCAGATCAATGGCTTGTTGTATAATGTCAAATCCCGACTTGATTTCAACATTGGGCAACGACAGGAATCCCGCCCCCAAACCTCCGGCGGCACCTGCCCCAGGCACGTGGATGATATCCCTGCCCATAGCTTTTTCCAGGACGCTTCCCCAGTTGCTCAGTCCATTCTCCAGAATAGCCAGTTCTTTCTCACCCGCCCCTTTTTGTGGTCCGTACACATAGGTAGCCCCTTCCGGGCCTGTCAATGGATTGGTGACATCACAGGCTATTTGAAAACTACAATCCTGTAATCTGTCATCCAGCGTAGAGAAATCAACCCAGGATAATAGGTTCAAATCCCCTCCTCCCTTGCCAGGAGCACGGCCTGAATCACTAAGCAACTTCACACCCAGGTATTCCAGCATACCAGCGCCTCCATCGTTGGTCGCGCTCCCTCCTATGCCGACAATAAATTTTTTGCAGCCTTTATTCAAGGCATCCATGATGAGCTCACCCGTCCCAAAAGTGGTCGTGATGACTGGATTGTATTCGGACCGGTCGAGCAACTCCAGCCCGGATGCGGCAGCCATTTCAATCACAGCCACCTGATCATTGTGAATGAGCCCATATTGCGCCTCCACCAGGCGCATCAAAGGGTCGTGGACATTGACCTGGCAATACCGGCCCCCGCTGGCTTCCACCAGGGCCTGGACCGTTCCTTCGCCACCATCTGCCAGGGGCAATTCTGTTATACGGAAATTGGGATCGGCTCGCGATAATCCATTTTTCAGGTACCGGCATACTTCCACGGACCGCAGACTACCTTTGAACGAATCAGGTGCGAGAAGGATGTGAAAATCACTTTTCATTCGCCCAGTAATCGACCACGACGGCTTTCTCCAGATGGGGGCGTAAAATTTTAACAAATGCCTGATGCTCCGGATGGGGGAGATAAATGGCTCTATCTTCTTCGCTGGCAAAAGTTACTAAAAAACAATGCGTGAGCCCATCATTGAGTCCTTCCGGGCTATTGTTGAGTCCCCATTCGTAATCCTTGATTTGTGAAATTTTGTCGGGCAACGCGGAAAAGGCTTCCACGATCTTATCGACATCCTGGTCAGACGTGTTTTCCTTAAAAGAAAATAGGACTACATGACGGAGAACAGAGGCATCTTCGGACATAGGCTTGACGGATAGTACTTGTTTTTGAACAGAATTTTGGGTAAAGGCCTTATGGGTGGTGGTGATCGTAATAAGGCTACACACTACAATCAGGCTAAAAAGTGGCTTCTTCATCGATAAAAATATTTTGAAAAGCGGCATAAGTACCATTCTTCAGGTTATTGAAAGCAATTTTCACCTAAATATAAAATATTTCAGCCAAAATGTATGGATAATTGCTACACCCTCGATCGATTAGTGAAATGCATCGTTGTGAACCAAAGCTGCTCCGCATTTGGGGCAAGAACCCTGCGCATTTCCTCCGCCTCCGCAGCCAGCGCTGCAGATGTAATGAGAAGCTCCTACGGTATTCACATTTGCCTGAGGAACTGCTCCGGGTGTATTGAACACGCTTGGATATTTGTTGGCAGTGGTCGTTGGCCGTGCCTGAGGAGATGCCCCGGGTGTCAAAGTTGGTGCTCCACCGGCATGATATGCAGCATTGTGGACCAAAGCCTGCCCACAATTGGGACAAGACCCCTGGGCATCACCACCGCCTCCACAGCCTGCGCTACAGGTGTAGTGAAAACCAGTTCCTCCGGTTGCGGCCGGCGCTGCCGTAGTTTGGGCAGACGATCCTGGATCTCCTAATGGGGTGATTTTCGAACTGAAAGAATTATCATCCGCTCCTATAATTTGCGGGGAGCTGTTGGCACCGCCCTGATCCCCCGCATGGAAGGAAGTATTGTGAACCAATTCCTCACCACACACCGGACAATTTCCGGCAGCGTTCGCCCCGCTCCCTTCGCAGTTGTTTGCACAAATGTAATGAAACTCACTCCCGGCAGCTCCGGTATTGGCCGTAGTCGCTGCAGGATTGGCAGTGGTCGCTGAAGGATTCTGACTTCCCTGGACCGTAGTATTGGGACTATTATTGGTGGTTGTCCGTGGGGCCTGATTGGAATTTTGTGATGCACCACCATCCCGGCACGAAATAAAAGCCAGGGAAGATATAGCTACTACCAACAAAATACGCGTTCGGAACATTCTCAAAAGTAAAATATGGTTCATCCTAAATATAGTTTCAAATGTAAAATTAATGCAATTCACCCTATTAACGTGCAAATACATGCGTTGTTTTGTTAATAAACCACTTATTCTCTGAAAGTTTTCTGATTTATCAAGGGTCAGGCAGCGGTAGATGGGTGGCATAACGGTTGAAAATTGACTCCTTGACAATTCCCTGCCCCCCTTTACAGCGTTGTGATGAAGGTTAACCAGGATCTCCGTAAAGCGCTCCGTTCTTGATATTGATGAATCATAAGACCCGTTTGATAGTTTAATCCCACAAACCGTCAGTCATACCGAATGTCCATGCTCAATCTGGTATTTTGATCCCCGTTTTCATGCACATGAATGATGTAGGTATACCGGCCTTCTTCCAGTCTTTCTTCCCCGACGTAATCGATGGGCTGGATTGCGTACTCCTCTCCCCCTATCGTTACACTCACAAAAGCATATCTGTAGGCAAAATCAAACGCTTCGTAGCCGGATTCTCTGTGTGGTTTTACTATCCCGTAATCCCTAAACCCACCCCCGGTGTTGACCTTTACGTTTTGAAATACGTACGGACTGTTGTTCCGTATTTTGATCAACACCCCATCCACAGCAGCATTTTCTTCACAGGAAATCAACAGCACCGGGATGCAAAGCATAAAAAACAGTTTGATCATAATCATAGGTCTTATTACTTCGATACACCAATCAACGTTTATTCGTCGGCTAACGTCCAATATTTTTCTCAAACCTCCTCTAAAAGCCTAAGAAGCAACAAATTTTTTCCGCTCAGACCATTCAAAGCAATGGCGAAAGTAGTCGTGCAATGCGTTCGATCAAATGAATATATTTCGGTCGGTTTCGCCATTCTGCCGGATCAATCTCCACGCAGTGCTTTACATCCTCGAAAAATATTTCCCGCATTCGGGCAGCATCTTCCTCGTCGTATATGATGGCATTGACTTCAAAATTGAGATCAAAGCTTCGGATGTCCATATTGGAGGATCCAATCATCGATATTTCCCCATCTACCACCATCGTTTTGGAATGAACGAATCCCCGGGTGTACCGGTGGATGTGAACCCCAGCCTCCGCCAACTCCAGATAATACGATTGAGCAGCAGCATTGACAAGCCTGGAATCCCCTTTCTCCGGAACCATAATATGAACATCTACACCAGATTTGGCTGAAATAACCAGGATGTCCATCAGACTTTCACCGGGAATAAAATAGGGAGTAGTGATTAAAATTTCTTTGTCTGCCAACATAATGGCTTGCAGGATTGAATACAAGATGCTTGGCGTTGCAGAATCGGGACCACTGGCCACCACCTGCATATAGCGGTCGTCAGGTTGAATCACCTGTTCCATTTCCGGAAAATAGATTCTTGACAATTCCACGTTATCGCTGGCACAAAAATTCCAATCAGCGAGGAACAGGTTTTGTAGATTTCGGACAGCAGGCCCGGCAAAATAGAGGTGCATATCCCGCCAATAGACAGATTTCCCAACCTCATCGGAATTGATATAGGTATCGCATACGTTGATCCCACCGACAAACGCCTCCTTTCCATCCACGACTATAATCTTACGGTGGTTCCGGTAATTGATCCGATTGGCCAGGGCGATCAGTTTGATCCTGTAAAACGGCATAGCCAGCACTCCTGCTTCCCTCAGGGCCGGCACGACTTTCCTTCTGATTCGACGGCTTCCAAAATCATCATAGATCAATCGAACGATCACTCCCTCCTGTGCTTTTTTCTTGAGAATATCCGCAATCTGAGTCCCGATTTTATCAGGTTCGTAGATGTAATATTCCATATGGATGTGATGTCTGGCCGATTCCAGAACTTCGAGGACCCTCGGAAATTTCCCCTCGCCATTGAGGAGGATCTCTGTTTTATTGTGGCCGGTTAGAGGGCTCAGTTCATCGTTCAGCAGCAATCTGACCAGAGCCTTATTCTCCTCGAGTACTTCGTTTCCACTATTGAGTATTTTGTTGGACCGCCGAAGTATTCCTTCGCGAAGCATTTTTTCAGTTTCGGCATCCTTCACCAGTTTTTTGGTGTAGATTTTCCGATTCCTGTAATTGATACCGAGGGTGAAATACAAAATGATTCCCAGGACAGGCAGGAATACAACCAGGAGCAAATAACTCATGGTTTTGGAACTGATCCGGGTCTCATAAATGATCCGGACACATACCATGACCAAAATGGTTACATAAACTATTTCACCTATCAATATCCAGTTCATTTCCCTAATATATATCAATTGGGGGAACTTTATATTAAATGTTTATGTTTTTGCTTAAGCGCCAGTCTCCCACGTTCCAGATCTATTTCACACTTATAAAAATAATCGGATATGAATTATTCACACCTTGGCATCCTTTTCCTGATGAGTACGGTAGCCACTTCCCTGTTTGGCCAAAACGGAACGAATCCCATCCCTCCCAAAGAGATTCAAATTAAACTGGCTTTGAAGGCAGCGCCTGCTGATAAGGCAGAAGGGGCACGGGTCATGGGATACAATGAACAAAGAGAACCGGTCACCATCCGGGAAGGAAACAATGAACTAATATGCCTCGCTGATGACCCTGCCCGCAACAATATCCACGTTTCCTGTTATTTTAAAGATCTGGAACCCTTTATGGCCAGAGGCCGAGAATTGGCCGCCGAAGGATACTCCAATGATGACCGACAGAGAATAAGGGGGGAGGAAGCAGACTCCGGCAAACTCAAACTACCCGAAAAACCGGCGAGTTTGTACGTTTTTGATGCGGACCAGGGGGATGTCAACATGGCCACCGGAGAAGTGGCCAAAGGTCGTCTTCGGTCTGTGATTTATATTCCTTACCTGACTGGGGAAGAAAGTGGGCTGCCTACTGAGCCCGTAGGCGGTGGGATGCCCTGGCTGATGGATGCGGGCACCCACAAAGCGCATATTATGATCACACCAGTTGTTGACCACTGATGGTTAGGGACTCGGGACTCGGGATTCGGGATTCGGGACTCGGGATTCGGGATTCGGGACTAGGGATTCGGGACTAGGGTGACTTGCCTTCCCAAACCAACTCCCCATTGAGATAGGTCTGAAGTACCTCCGCATTCAGAATATCATTGACATCACATTTCATCAAATCCGTATCAGTAATAAAAAAATCTGCCCATTTTCCGGTTTCCAGACTGCCGGTAAAATCCTCCAGTTGACAGGCGTAGGCATTCCAGAGCGTCAGGGATTTTAAGGCCTCTCTTCTGGTCATGGATTGAGCAGGATAGAAAGGATGTTCACCTGGTCCGGATCTCCTGGTGACCGAGGCGTACAGGTTTTCAAATGGGTCGACGTTTTCCACAGGGGTATCAGTTCCGTTGGCGATGATGGACCCATTGTCGATCAGGGAACGCCAGGCATAGGCCCCTTCTCTGGCGAGTTGCTCCCCTATTTTGGGGACTACCATGGGGGCATCCGAGGTGCAATGAATCGCCTGCATGGCCGGAATCACACCCAATTGCGAGAAACGGCTGATATCGTCTGGCTGGATGATCTGAGCGTGTTCGATCCTCCATCGCAATGGGCGTCCATTCAACTTATTTTCTTCAAAAAGGTCCTCGTACAAGTTCAAAACTTCCCGATTTGCCCTGTCCCCTATGGCGTGTACGCAATACTGCAATCCGAGATCGATACATTTTTGACCGATCGCCCTGAGCGTGGAAAGTTCGGTCACGTTTTGGCCGTGCCAGCCAGGCTGGTCTGCGTATTGATCTACCATCCAGGCACCATTGGCTCCCAACGCCCCATCTATATAGGCCTTGGTCCCCTGTACGAAAAGACGGTCATCGGATGACTGATACGGAACGATTTTATCAAATGAACCATCCAGAAGGTCTCGCCCCGCGGTCATGGCCCATATCCGGATATCAAGTCCCCGTTCCCGGTGGTACCTTTCATAGATCTGAAAATCGCCCACATCGACCCCGGCATCCACGAAAGTAGTAATGCCATACGACAGGCATTCCTGGGTAGCTGAATCCAGATATCTTTCCATCTCTTCTTCCCGGACCTCGATAGGACGACCCTCTTTCCAGGTAAAATAAGGATCCATCACCAGAGACATCGCATTCTCTTCCAGCATACCGGTTGGGTTTCCGGTATCGTCGCGTACTATTCTACCGCCGGGTGGATCCGGTGTTTCCCTGGTAATCCCGGCATGCTCCAACCCCTTTTGATTCGCCATCAAAGCATGAAAACTGGAATGCTGCAGGATCACGGGTCGATCTGGAAACAACCGAGACAGCTCCTGGTTATCCGGATATCCTTCCGTAAGATCTGAGGGCAAAGACGCCCAGTGATTGGGATGCCACCCTTTGCCGACCAGCCAGCCTTCCTGATCAGACTGATTGGCGGCGTACGCCCTGGTCTTTTCCAACACCTTTTCCCATGATTCCAGACCCGAAATATCCAAACCACACACCACCTCACCAAGCGACATAAAATGCCCGTGGCCTTCTATCAATCCGGGGAAGACGTACCGACCATCCAGGTTGATTGATTGGTATTCCTGATCTGAGATCATATCCCTGATCTGATCGCCCCCCAAAGCCAAAATCCGCCCATCTTCCACGATCATAGCCGTAAAATGACCCGAAGCTTCGTCCATGGAGTAAATATTCCCATTGTAATAATAACTGAGCGGGGACGATTCCTGGAGATCTGTTTTACAACTCAGACAGACACCCAATAGTAAATTCAGGATCAAAATAACTTGAAAATTTTTCTGGCGCATTTGGTATCGGATTTATCCGAATGAATGGACACGGGCAAAGTCAAATTCACTCTTCCATTTCTCCGGTATTTCATCGTATCGAAAACTTCCGTAAGGAACCGTAGGATACATCATTTCAAATGATTTTACCTCGTAGGTACTCACTCTGCGAAACACATCCTTCCGCAATATATCGGATGGGGACCTTTTTCCGGATGCCCCCAGCATTTCCACAAAATTGGCCACCGTATTG
>CALEIL010000306.1 GCA_937876435.1 uncultured Bacteroidota bacterium | reverse complement strand
GGCCTTTATGACCACATCCACCGAAAACAAGGATTGAAACATAAATGCAAAGAAAACATAAACAAACATCTTCCTGCTTTATGACCACATCCACCGAAAACAAGGATTGAAACGATCCCACACTTCCATTTTCAAGGCCCCACCATCCCACATAGGTCTTTCCAGGGCTTTGTAATTTTCAATTTCGAATTTTAAAACTTTCATTTGATGTGATTTATAGGTTATTAATTTCTTCTTCAATATCGTCCATTCCGGTCAGGTAGTCGATGGCGTAAGCTGCTGCCATAATAATTCTAAGGAATTCTTTGTCGTGTTCTGCGACTCGGATTATCATTTTGATCAGATCATCATCCTCCCCCTCGTAGGCAACTTTTATTTCATCCTTTCGTACAGCTAATCGTATATAGGTATCACTCATGCTGCAAGATTTTGTGTTTGCTTGAATTTTAGGTTGGCCTTATCCATCCATATCTGCGCCCACCGTTCCGCTTTTTCTATGCCTTCTTTAATCAATTCAAAGGCTGCTTCATCTGCCCCGATGCGTTGGATTACTATATCCTGCCCTTCTGGCATACGGGGATCGTAAATGATGTAATCACACCACTTCCGGCCTGTACACAGCATCCCCATTTGCATTTGCAGATAGTACTCCCGGTTTTCGAATGGATCTTCCAGAATTCGGCTCATATAGTCGCTGTACGGGCACTTGACTTCTATGATGCCATCAAAGGATACCAGGCCATCCGTGGAAGCCCCAGCGTTGTCCCCATAGGTCACGAATCCGACTTCCCAAACCTTATTACCTGTGATCTCTTCATATCGGGCAATAGCCAGAGGTTCGTTTTCTTTTCCCCACTCCATTGGCTTGGAGAATACCTCTGGTTCTGGGACCCCTGATAATCTCTCCTGCACCTTCTGCATGACGTACTTTTCAGCGGTACCGGATAGTTTGCCAGCTTCCCGGTCCGCTTTGGACCGGGGCTGCTTTTCCAGTAGGTGAATTTTGGACGCGGTGAATCGCCCGGATCGGATCTCAAACCATTCATCTGTGCCTTGCAAAATACTATGCCGCTTCATTGGTCAACTTTTTATATGCCTCCGTAAAGAGCTTATTAAATGACTTCACATCAACCCCTTCGCTTTGCAGCTTCGTGTAAATTGAATTGATATCAGACACCTTGGAAGCCTTAGACAATGCCTTCTTTATCCGATCTTCATCTGACTTTGCCAGATCATTAATGATCGGTGCCTGTGGTTCCTCTTTGGGCTGGGGTTTAGCTTTGGGAGGAGTGAACACGGATATAGTCTCGTAATGAAATTTAAACATCTCGTCGATTTCGTAGCTCATTGTAAAATCGGTCGCCAACCGGTCATATAGTGGCTGCAAATCCTCCACATTCTTGATTTTATCGAGCTCCATCTTAGCCTTCTCCTTACTCAAATCCGGCTTTGGCTCGCTGTATACAGGCTCAAAATCCATTTCGGTATCATCGTTAAGCCCAGACCCGAAGATCTCCCCAAGCTCACCCAGTGCGTCCTTAATGGCGTACGATTTTGCTGATGGAGATGCCTTTTGGACAGCGTCGGTTTTCATGGACATGGCGTCCATTGATTTCGCCCCCTTATCGGTCTGCAAGGGTGCTGCTCCAATGCCGTCCACGAATAGCCATTCCCCTGATAC
This sequence comes from uncultured Bacteroidota bacterium, assembly GCA_937876435.1. GTDB lineage: Bacteria > Bacteroidota > Bacteroidia > Chitinophagales > Saprospiraceae > Membranihabitans. The sequence continues at coordinate 2,684 of CALEIL010000306.1, read as the reverse complement.
CGGGTGGAGGTAGTGGACCCGGACGGTGACTTCCATGGAGTTGAACACGACCTGTGATTTCAGGATCTCGATCTTGCTCTGTGGATAAATTGACCGGAGAAGATTCCGGGCAACCCTCACCGGCATGTAATCGATGTTTTGACCCTTTTTCTTTACGAAAGGGTGCTTCTTCACCCATTCCGACTTTGGCGGCGTGTTCAGCAATTGGTTGAATGTTTCAATCTTTTGTCCCAGGTCAAGGTCTTTAGCGACCTGGGAAATGTTGATTAGTTCTTTGCTCATTGTTTATTTTTTTTATAAAATTCAATATATTCTTTTGCTGTATAGGATATGTACCATGCCAGGATACCTATCAGCATAACTTTGATGATGGCGTCGTATACTATCTCCATCACGCTATATTTATAGTTGACCCCTTGGCCAGTCCTACATAATGCCCAGCGATTACTCCCTGGCTTTCTACTTCGATGATTTCTATCTTGCGCTCCGTTGCGCGAGTTGCTTTGCGGTAAAGCTCCACGAAGTATTCCTCAGCCTCCTCGGCTGAACTGGCGTTAATAGTCGCCTCTAAATAGCGCCCTCCGATGGCGCCCCTGATTTTGAATTGTTCCATTGATTGTATTTTTTGATTTGTTAAATGACTTGTTAGCTGCAACGCTGCGCATCCTGAAACGCAAATCGTGCAGCCTTACCAATCAATAACATTTCGTAGAACTTATTTAGCTTTTTAGGTTTAAACCATTCCCACCAAATTAATGCACTAATTTGCTTAAATGATAGGTGTTCAAACATTTGTGATTTTTCTAAAAGTTCTTTCTTTTCCTTACGAGAAAGCGCAGCAGCTAACAAGCGGTTAGCGTTATTGCCGTTTTCGTGGGTTGTTGAAGTTTTGTTTTCCATATCAAATTTTGTTTTTAAGTTAAAGTTTCGTTTTTCAAAGTCGGCAACGAACGCCAACCGCCATACCGTTAAAGGATGGGACCGCCCTTGCTTTTCAAGAGCGGTCAATCCTGTGATCAACCCCTCTCCGGGTTAATAATTTCTTTGCGGGTGGACGGTGAAGATCTTCTTTTCGTTGTACGAATTCCGATATTCATATTCCACATAGTCCTGGACTTCCAAAAACATCGAGTGATATTCTTTATCTGTGATCTCTTTTCTGACCTCCAAAGGCCAGTCTACTCCAAAAACAGTGGAGTAAGCGTTACATACCTCGTACGCATTGAATACAAGGTACATTGTTTGTTTAAGACTATCGTTCGGGGCGATATAATACTCGGTCCCCTCCCCAATTGGATCGCAATAGGTGTTCATGATGTCCTGCAGGGCGGTGAACCCTTTAAGGATTTCTTCGGACGTCAGTGTCCAATCTGTTCTTTTTTCGGTTTTATTTACTATCTTTGACATAACGTTTTCTTTTTGGTCTTTTGACCGTTTCATGATTAAGCCTCGGTTTCCTGCCGGGGCTTTTTTATTTTGTGTGTTCTGCTAAAATTATCAGCGCCTCGGCCCGATCTTTCACAACTACCAGCATGGCATCGTATATCCTGGCCAATACGCCAGAATTCGAGATCTGGCCAGACAAGGCATTTCTGTAAGTGAAATAAGGTACTTCCGCCTGATCAGCCACCACCCTACCAAAACCCACCAGATGGGGCCTTAATTCGTTATATTTCTTCGAAAATTCTTCTTGCGTCATTTTTATATATTTTATCAACAATCATGCTTGTTGCATCAAATATATAATATATTCGAGTAATGCACAAATATTTTAGGAAAATAATTTTGAATTATTTTTGTGGCACCTGCGTATGGTTACTTAACTGATTAATTATCAGTCAACTGAATAGTAGAAAATATTTTGAATTTTTTTTTTGGAACTAATCACTTACGGTAATCCCACCTCTCTTTTTTGCCTCTGATGTCGTAATGAACGAAGGTGTTATAAAGACCTAACCCGCCTTCTTTCATCACTCCTGCATTGATAAACTGATCGATGATGTGGTAAATTTCTTTTGGGGAGTAAATTTCTGACCAGATATCTGCGGCTTTCCCCTGTAGGTGCTGCGAATTTTTTACCCCCCCGACCTTCCGATTATGATCTACGGTTCGCCACCCTGATGATATATAGATAGGTTCACCTAAGCGTGATCTGATAATTTCAAGATTTTGGGCAAGTTCAGCCAGATTATTGATTACTGAAATGGGGAAGTAGTCAGCGTCAGGGCTTGCGAACTCCTCAAGTCGGAAATTACTTGTCAGATTCATTCTTTTTCATTTTTTCGAGCTCCATTCTGTTTATCTTCAGCTTTATCCTGGCGCGCTTATACGTGATCACCATAACCATTGCCCCCAGGGAAGTAGAAAATAGAGTTATCCAAGTCGAAGCACTGTCTATCCACATAGGCAGATTGACCATCAACCATCCAGCAACTACTTTCGTGTTATCGATAATCATTCCTCTCGTCATACCTCAATTAATTGCTTCTGGTAGATCGAATGATCACATTGAAGGCAATCGCTTGCGTCAGTAGGAATGTTCGCGATCAGATAGGTCATGTTCTCGCCTATCTTTTTTCGAAGCGAAGAGATTCGCCCCAGAAGGTGCTCACGCTTGTTCAGCGTCGTGAAATTGATCCGATTGGAATTCAAGATCGATCCCGCCAGAATATTTATTGCATAAA
>CALEIL010000305.1 GCA_937876435.1 uncultured Bacteroidota bacterium | reverse complement strand
GCTATGGCCGGCGACGGCGTGAACGATGCGCCAGCGCTTACTCGGGCCGATATCGGCATTGCGATTGGCGCTGGCACCGACGTCGCGATCGAGTCGGCTGACATCGTTCTCCAACTCCTCGATGATTTCGAGTTGTTCATCATCCACGCGGGTCGTTTTCAGATGTTCGAGCCAGGCAATTATGGCAGAAATGGGAGTGCCCAGCTGATGAGCGGTCTCCCGCGCCATCCCCACCCATACCCGGTTTTGCTCAGATGCTCTACTGCTGCTAAAACCCAGGTAGCCAATAAAAATATAGGTAGCCAGCAGCAGAAGGATAATCAGCGGTAATAAGGAAAGCAGTTTGTATTCGAAAGGTGGAGCATAATAAATCCGATAAACCATCGATTCGATCGTGATGGGTTTGCGATCGGACGCCTGCATTTTTTTCAACTGCCGGTTCATGTACTCGTTGTTGACCTGCTGGGCCTCGGAGTAGTTCAGACTCAGGACGATGGAATCCAGTTCATCGACGATGATGATGGGGATGGTCTTATTGCGCTGGATGACATCCGTTTCAAAATTGACATCCTTATTGAGGTCATCCATATTTTGAACCATGCTTTCGTAAGCATCGGCAAAGTTCTCCATATTGATCTCCAGAACATTCTTCAACCTGCTACCGAGGTAAAAAGTGTAACCGATGGTCACCAATACGATGAAGATACCCGCAAAAACAAGGTTAAGCTTCCATCTGTTCTTCCTTTTATATATATCCATCGAAGGCGATTCGTTACTATTTTATCTAAACGATTGATTCCCTGACTTGTTATTGTTGTATCTTTGCATTTATGAATTACACCACGGAACCAGGCGAAATTACCGATATCAGAGATCTTTCGGTCTCAGAAATCAAAAAATATTTGGAGGAACGCGGTCAGCCATCCTACCGGGCCAGTCAGATACACCAATGGTTGTGGAAGTACGGCGTGGTTTCGTTCGACGAGATGACCAATCTTCCCCTATCACTGCGGCAACAACTCAAGGAGGACTTCGGTATCCTGACCATGTCCGCGGATGTCATCCAGGAAAGTCTGGATGGTACGGTCAAATTTCGATTTGTGCTTCAGGACGGTCACAAAATCGAAAGCGTGTTGATCCCGGTAATCCGGGACAACCGGTATACGGTATGCGTCTCGTCGCAGGTGGGTTGCAGTCTGGCCTGCGTGTTCTGTGCCACCGGACAGATGAAACGAGAACGCAACCTCTCCGCTGCCGAGATTTATGAACAGGTCTTTAAGGTGAATCAATATTGCGAAGCGAACTTTGATCATCCGCTGACCAATATCGTGTATATGGGTATGGGAGAACCCCTGCTGTCCTATAAAAACGTAAAAAGAAGCATCGAACTGATCAATTCTGATTCGGGGATGAATATGGCTACCTGGAGGATAACCATTAGCACCGCCGGTATTGCGAAGATGATCCGAAAAATAGCCGACGACGGACTCCAGTGCAAACTGGCGCTTTCCCTGCACGCGGCTATCGACCACAAAAGAGACCAGATCATGCCCATCAACACCAACGACAACATCGCTGAATTGATGGACGCTCTACAGTATTATTATACCACCACACGGCACCGGCTCACATTCGAATACATTTTGTTTCACGAGTTCAACGATACCGAAGAGGACGCCGATGCCCTGGCGAAGCTTTGTCGCAGCTTTCCGGTCACGGTCAACCTCCTGGAATACAACCCGGTGGATGGGGTGACGCTCATCAAATCTTCCAATGACAGGATGGACCGTTTTGTCAAAATGATGGCAGACCGGCGGGTATCTGTTACCGTTCGTCGTAGCAGAGGAAAAGACATCGATGCTGCTTGTGGGCAATTAGCCAATAAGAATTAGTCCCCCAATACAATCATTCCCATCCACCGGCGTTTTACAAAAAATGTTTTCAGATTGAAGTTTATCACATATAGCATTACCCTGATTTTGTGCTTTTATTGCGCTATATCCTTCGGACAAAAAGGAGTGGAAGCGGGCGGTTGGATTGGCCCTTCGATCTATTTTGGTGACCTCAATCCCGATTATGACATTACTCATCCCGGTGGGGGTGGCGGACTTTTTGCCAAATACGTGTTCAATGACCGGATCAACCTGAAATTTGGGGTCAATTACCTCTACGTATACGGTGACGACAATTTTTACGACAACGACTTTCAGAAAACCCGGGGGCTCAATTTTCACAGCAATGTATGGGATATAGGGACCGAACTTGAATTCAATTTCTTTTCCTTCAAACCCGGCGACCGGGAAAAATATTTCACCCCTTTTTTGAGCGCAGGGGTGGGTTTGTTCAAATTTGAACCCAAAGCCACCTACCAGGACAAAACCAAAAAACTTCGATTGCTGGGCACCGAAGGACAAAACATTGGCGAGGAATATTTATCCACCAAGTTCACCGGCATTGTTTCAGGTGGATTCAAATACGCGCTCAATAGCCGTTGGATCCTGTCCATCATCGCCAGTACCCGCATCCTGACGACGGACTACCTCGATGACGTGAGTACGACCTATCCCGATTTGCTGGTCATAGAATCCCTTCGGGATGATCCGGACGCAGGGCTTTTCTCCGATCCCACAGAAACCAGTTACGTGGGAAAACAACGCGGTGACAGCGTGAACAAGGACAGCTACAATTATATCGGAATCGGTATTTCCTATTTTTTCGGGGGTCTTCAGTGCCCCGATATTTCAAAGTAAACACCATGATCACTCAAAAAGAAATCACCCTTCCTGCCCTGGGCAGAGGTTTCCACATCGTCACGCGTGAAATTCTATTAGCCTTACCCACATTACCCGATCAGGGTTTGCTGCATTTGTTCATGAAGCATACGTCAGCAGGCTTGTGCATCAATGAAAACGCGGATCCTACGGTTCTGGATGATTTTGAGACATTGTTCAACCATCTGGTTCCCGAGCGCTTTCCCGGTCTTCGACACACCATCGAAGGACCCGACGATATGCCAGCGCATGTGAAGAGTGTGTTAACCAACCATTCTGTGACCATACCGATCACCGATGGACGGCTCAATCTGGGAACCTGGCAGGGTATATATTACTGCGAATTCAGGAATCAACGGCATCAGCGGAAGGTGATAGCGACTATTTACCATTGATAGAAGAAGTGAGGAAAGACCTACAAGCGTCGAAGGTGATAAATTGAAGGAATTTTGAATGCTCAATGTTGAATTTTGAATGGGAGAGTGGTTGGGTTCTGCCCACACCTTCACGCTTATGCCGATTACTAAAAGCCACCAGCGAAGTTGAGTTGGTTGAGTAGGTATCGAAAGTTTAGATTTCCAAATCGGCGTTAACTGTTCAAATCCGCGATCAAAATCTGTGAAATCTGCGAGTTCTGCGGGAGAACATATACTACCACGAGTAATGACCTTACACAAAGCCCCATTCCCAAAAACCGCGTAATCCTATCATCCTTTCAAATCCGTGATCAATATCTGCGAGTTCTTCGGGAGACCAAAAATCACACAGCCGTGTGACTCACCATGATTCTCATACACAACTACACAACCCCGGACACATATCGCTGACAGCTGACAGCTGACCACTAACGACTGAGGGCTGAGGGCTGATAGCTATTCCTTATAAAAGATCCATTTCCCCAGCTCCTTCATCGATGCCTTTTTTCCATACATCAGAATGCCCACACGGTAAATCCTGCCCGACACCCAGACCAGTCCGATGACGGTGACAGCCAGCAATACCAGGGAAAGGATTATCTGCCACCACGGCGGATCAAAAGCCAGCCGGGCCGGCATCACGATCGGTGAAAATAACGGAAAAATACTCGACCACACCGCCAGTGAACTATCCGGTACCCGGAGCGCGGTGATCATAATATAGAAGGCCATTACCACTGGAATGGTAATGGGCAAAACCAGGGACTGGCTGTCCTGCATATCGTCTCCTACAGCGGAACCAACCGCCGCAAACAGAGAGGAATAGATCATATACCCACCGATAAAAAACAAAATAAAAAGGGATATAATTTTAAACCAGGGAACCTTATCCACCTCCTTCATAAACTGGTATACCATATACTCCATATCTTCGGGTGACATTGTTCCCGCCGCATTCATGCCTTCCAGAGTATCCATATCGGTCTGAAATCCAAAAATCAAACCTCCCAGAAAAACGATCAATGGCAACAAAATGGCCCAGGACAAAAACTGAACGATACCGATGACCCCTACACCGAGGATTTTGCCCATCATGAGTTCAAATGGTTTCACCGAAGAAATGACCACTTCTACGATCCGGTTGGTCTTTTCCTCCATCACGCTCCGCATCACCATCGAACCGTTCATAAAAACGAGCATATACATAATAAAGCCCATCAGCATGCCGATCCCCGCTCCGAGATATGAACTGAATTCGGACGATTTCACCGAGGTATCTTCGGTAGCCGCCACGTCCGGATCGATGTTCTCTGTCTGAATCGAAATCCGGGTATCCAGTTTGTCCAATTGATTCTGGGTAATGTTGAGCGATTTGAGTTTGTGTACCCTCACTTCCGACTGAACTATCGATTTAAGATTATTGAGTTTGTCGAGATTCAGGTTTTTGGATGTGTAAAAATCCAGCGTGACTTCTGATTGATCGAGATTGAGGTTTTCTGGAATGTGGAGAATGCCATCGAAATCCCGATTTTCCAAAGTCCGCAAATCTTCAAGATTTTTATTGGAAAATGTGAAATAAAAATTGGATTGATCCTTCAGAGCGCCATCAAACAGATTGGCCTCATCCAGTATGACCAGGTCGCTTTCTTTATCCCCCGAATAAGCAAAGATAAAGCCCACCACCACGATAAATACAGCCAAGATAATGGGTCCCAGCAAAGTGGCTAACCAAAACTTTTTATTCTTAAACCGGATTAAAAACTCTCGTCTGGCAATAAGGTATATTTTATTCATGCGGGTACTGTTTCGGAAGTTACGATTTTGATAAATATGTCATTGATGGTCGGGAGGATCTCCCGAAATTCCTGGATCAGATAATTTTCTCCCATCCATTGCTTCATACGGACATTGGCTTCCTGCAGACTTTCAAACTGTATGACCACTCCTCCCTGGCGGGTAGTAGATCGGACCACTTCACCACTGAGATCGGGTCTCTCTCCCGGCCCAAACACAAACTCAAACAAATAATCCTTGTACTTTTGCTTGATGTCATCGATAGGTCCTTCCAGCACCACCTGGCCTTTGTTGATCAACACGATTCGCTCACAGATCTCCTCGACCTGTTCCATACGATGAGTGGAAAACAAAATTGTCGTCCCCTGATCACTCAGGCGTTTGATTTCATTCTTCAACAGATTGGTATTGACGGGATCCAGGCCACTAAATGGTTCATCGAGTATGAGAAGATCAGGTTGGTGCACCACGGTGGAGACGAACTGCACCTTCTGCTGCATTCCTTTGGAAAGATCTTCTACCTTTTTTTGACCCCAGTCGACCATACCCAAAATTTCGTACCAATGGCTGATGCGTTCACGGACGGTCTTCTGGTCGAGCCCTTTGAGTTGTCCCAGATATTCCAGTTGTTCCTGAACCTTCATTTTTTTGTACAATCCCCTTTCTTCCGGCAGATAACCTATCCTGGCCTGGTGTGACCTCTTCAACGGCTGACCATCAAAGGTAATTTCCCCTTCATCGGCCATCGTAATCGAATTGATAATCCGGATCAAGGTAGTTTTACCAGCCCCATTGGGACCGAGTAAGCCAAATATAATTCCCTGGGGTACTTTAAACGAAACTGAATCTACTGCGGTGAAATTTCCAAAGTGTTTTGAAACTTTTTTTATTTCCAAAGTGTCCATATAGTGTAGGTATTATCTCAACAAAGATAGAAATCTTACTTAAAATGAAATTAAAACCACCCGTAACTATGAATATTTCCCGCTTTACATTACTTTGGATAGCCTTTGCAGGCCTGATTACCGTTACTTCTTGTGGATTCGCTGAAGAAATGACCGACCGGGCCGCGGATTCTCCAGAAGGCAGAGAAAAATCATACGTCATTGATCTGTATGGCACCGATGTCAACGTAGCAAGTAAGACCTGGGAAAGTTTTATGAGTAAACAAAACAGCAGGGTGATGCGCATCAAGGGATCTCCGGTCAGAAAAGCGGAAAGCGTGTCGATCGCAGGGCTGCCAGGGAGCATTGATATCAAATCCCAGTTCCAGCAATCCGGCAGCGATACGGAAATGAGATTGTGGTTCGTAAAAGACGCGGAATATCTCACCCCTCAGTCCGACCCCCAATCGTACGATGTAATCGACCGGTTCATCGATCAATACTTTGTCGAACTGGAAGCTGAACAGATCCGCCTGGAAGTGGAAAATGAGCAGGACAAACTGAAAGATCTTGAAAAAGACCTCGCCAGATTGCGCCGGGACAATGAAAAATTGCACTCAGATATTACCAAGGCCGAACAAACCATCAAGGATTCCAGAATCAAAATCGAGGAAAACCTGAAAGCCCAGGATCAGATGTCCATCAAAATCCAGGAACAAAAGGAAATCCTCCGTCAAACCCAGGACAAATTATCCGGAGGAAAATCCCTTTAACGAGCAGCTTTATACCATATATAGTGAATTGGTCTTTTTTTTATCGATTATGACCGGGCGTGGGCAATCGATAAAGTGAAATGGTCTCAAAAGGACCGCCCATCGGCTCGGCAAAATAAATTGTGATCCGGCGGCTTCAGTTCAATCACTATTTCAACGTTCCCCTGATAAACTGTTATGAATGAACCTGTAAGTTGTCGTTTTGGATCAAAACGACCTCCTCGTCCACTTTATTCACATTGGAGAACCACACACAGGATAGAGCCGTGAATCTGAGCGCATTACGAAGGATTTTAATCGAATTTCACATATTATAAGGAAGTTATATATAGCACAAAAAAATATATATTAATTTTTTAACAATAAAATAATATGGGGATTTCACGAAAGTAAATCAAGAAGTTATGCAACGCAATTATCAGTAATGTGTCTCTTCACCACATTGATTATAAAGGGTCAAGAAATTCTTTGGTTGATCCATTTCCCAAAATTAGGTTTCCGAACACAATAAAACAATACACAAATAATTGAAACTAATTCACCGTTATTTGTGTAGTAATCAACATGAAATGGAGAGTTTTCCACATGCATTCCACAGGGTATATTCACGCACGAAAAAATTCATATTGGGAATATCTTACATTTGTTGTTGTTCTTACATCATGTTACTAAAAATATGAATATGTCCGATCAGACAAATTACGCCAAATCGATCCAGACAAATAAACTCAAAGCCATCAAACCCGAGAGTGATCTCAACAGAATGGTCTATGGGAAGATACAGCCTCAGGCTCTTGAGCTGGAGGAGGCCGTCCTGGGAGCTGTCATGCTCGATCGGGATGCGATGCCCGACATCATCGATTTGCTCCGACCGGACAGCTTTTATCACGAAGCCCACCAGTTGATTTTTGAAGCGATGCAGCAGTTGTTTAATCAGGCCAAAACCATCGACCTGTTGACCATGCACGAGGAACTTCTCAAAATGGGCAAACTAGAACAAATAGGAGGTCCCGCATATCTGGCAGAACTGACGGAACGCGTGGCTTCAGCTGCGAATATCGAGTACCATGCCCGGATTATTGCGCAAAAGCACATCAAACGGGAACTGATCAGAGTATCTACCCAGACTATTACCAACGCATTCGATGATACGGTAGATGTATTTGAACTTCTCGATGAATCCGAACGGAATTTATTTGACATCACCCAGCAAAACCTCAACCGCAGCTATGAAAGCCTGGCGAGTCTGGCCGGAAAAGCCCAGCGAAAAATGGAAGAATTGGCGGCCAAGAACGAAAGCGTCACCGGGGTTCCTTCGGGCTACCGCGAACTGGACAAGCTCACCTCCGGCTGGCAACCTTCAGATATGATCATTATCGCAGCCCGGCCGGGTATGGGAAAGACGTCTCTGACACTGGCTTTGGCCAAAAATGCTGCGATGCTGTATAATAAAGGCGTGGCGTTTTTCTCTCTGGAAATGTCCGATGTACAATTGACCCAACGATTGATTTCCATGGAATCAGGGGTCAGCCTTTCCAAGTTGAGAAATGGTAAACTAGATGAGGACGAGTGGCGCCGGTTCAATTCAGCCGTCGAACAACTCAGTGAAGTGCCTATATTTATCGATGACACACCGGCCATCAACATATTTGAGCTACGCGCTAAATGCCGTCGACTCAAGATCAAACACGACATCCAGATGGTGATGATCGATTACCTCCAGTTGATGACGGGTGGAGTAGATAAGAAAAACGGGACTCGTGAACAGGAAATATCATCCATCTCGCGGGCGCTCAAATCGATGGCAAAAGAACTCGAGGTTCCGGTCATTGCCTTGTCTCAGTTGTCACGGGCTGTAGAAACCAGGAGTTCGGACAAACGACCCCAGCTTTCTGACCTCCGGGAATCGGGTGCAATCGAGCAGGATGCCGATCTAGTCTCCTTTATCTACCGTCCGGAATATTACGACATTCATTCTGATGAGATGGACCAGTCGCTGGAAGGCATCGCAGAGATCATCGTCGCCAAGCACCGGAATGGAGCCACCGATACGGTCAAACTCAAATTTATCAAGGAATTCACCCGGTTTGAGAATCTCGACGAATTTGCATTCCCAGGATTTGGGGACGAAGACGGAGCGAGCATTACCAAACCCTCACGAATGAACATCGATGATGATATTCCGTTTTAATCTTCATTTTCTATTATGACGGATGAACCATCTACCCAAAACAAAGACGGATTGTGGCCCATGCGCCTCAACAAGCTCATCGCGTACGCCGGCATTTCTTCGCGGCGGAACGCGGAACAATTGATCAAACAAGGCAAAGTGTCGGTAAACGGAGAAGTAGTGACTACTCCATTTATCGAAATAAATCCCGGGGATGAGGTCCGGTACAAAGGCAAATTGGTAGAACCAGTCCAGGAATTCATTTACCTACTGGTCAACAAACCCAAAAATTGTATTTCAACCGTCAGCGATGAAAAGGACCGGAGGACCGTGCTCGACCTCGTCAAGGAATCCAAAAATTATCGGCTCTATCCAGTGGGGCGACTGGACCGCAATACCACGGGTCTGATTATCCTGACCAATGATGGCCATCTGGCTCAGCGGCTTTCACACCCCAGCAACGAGATTACCAAAATCTATCAGGTCAGCCTGGATAAAAATATAAAGCCGGAAGATCTTTCAAAATTCCAGGAGGGAGCTGAACTGGAAGATGGGTTTCTGAGACCCGATGCGGTCAATTTCACCAGCGACCCGGGCAGCCATGATTTGTTAATCGAAATCCACAGCGGCAAAAACCGGATCGTCCGCCGATATTTTGAGCATTTCGGATTTACCGTGGTCAAACTCGACCGGGTGTATTACGCAGGTCTCACCAAAAAATTGATCGGACGGGGGAGATACCGAAAACTCACCCGCGAGGAAATCAGGAATTTGAAGCATTTTACGTGATGAAGGTTGAGGTTGAGGCAAAGGTTGAGGTTGAGGTTAATTGAAATTAAGGTTCAAAATCAGTTTATTTGAAGGTTTAGATGGTTTAGGAGGTTTAAAGAGTTGAGGCTGAATTTTTCAATAAGAATTAATCTAAAGCATTTCAGCTACCCGAATACAGCTCTATGTAGGGTTGAGATGGTTGAGGTTGAGTAATCATCGCACGATTAAAAATCTATACCACTCAAACAGGAAAGTTCATGTAAGTGTGTGGTATCATGGAATAGACGGAGAGTGGTAGTATTTGTTTCCTGATCGGTCGAAAATGAAGTCATAGGTTGATTCAACGGTGAACCAGGATGGTCAGGAAAATCTCGAATCAAAGTATAGATCATATTCTTCAATCAGCACAACTTAACCATTCCTTCGAACTTGGATGGCCTGCAAGTTCAGTGAACCAGGATGGACAAGAAGATGCTCTAATCAGGGTTGGGAGGAAGATTATCCAATCAAGGTGAACATTAGTTACTTCAATCAACATAAGATAGTCCATGATTCGGAAGAGCTGAACAGAGGTAAACCCAGAAAATTTTACCTTTATCTCCTACCAAAAATTCATTGGTAAATTTCTTTCCAACAAACGCCCCCAACGCAGTTGGCGGGCCCAAACCACACCATGAGCTCCGCGAATGGTGTGCCAAACGCAAGGATCGCCCGCGATCTTTGCTCAAACGTTCAGTAAGATTATTCGTGAGCGACGGCTCACGAATAATCTTACTGAACGATCACATTGAATTTCAACTCCAACACCGACTGGATAGTCTGTGGAGACGCCCCCCGGAAATGGAGTCCCGTTTTGATTCCGATCGACGGAGCCAGAAACAACGGTTTGAGATCAGTCATAAATGGGAGGATATTGAGGAATACACCCGCGTTGAGCGGAATAAAGTCCGTGCGAAAGGACAGGAATTCTTCGTTGACATTATTGGGATTAAATACATATATCGTGGCATGCTCCACAAAATTCCACTTGACCCCGTCGGTCAGTACGGACAGGACGGCCGATGCAGGTTCCACTCTGAGAACGTCCACCGATGTCAAACCCAGCGATTGGAGGTATTCATCAAATTTTATTCTGACGTCACGGTGCAGAAAATAATGCGTTTTGGTGGGCGGTAAACCGGCACCGATATCGACGGGAAGTTCCAGGGTGAACTGACCGGCCACGTTCTCGTTTCGGCCATTACACCCCATCAACAAATAACACAGAAAAAAACAGGAAAATATTGCGCGCATAAAATAATCTTGGTAGTCTTACAGGAACGACTTATTTTACCTTTTCATTATACAACGAGGAACATATGGGAGAACAACAGGTATCACGTCTCAATTCCAGAACAGAAAACCAGAAATTTATATCTGCTCTGCTGAAGGACCTTCACAGTCTCAAGTACATGCTCGAGCACGATTGGTTTGAGAAGGATCCAATTAGAATAGGCGCCGAACAGGAAATTGTCCTGGTCGACTCCTATTGCAAACCCAAACCAATAGCCCCTGAAATCCTCAAGAATTTAAAAAATAACAAGTGGCTGACTTCGGAACTCTCAAAATTCAACCTGGAGATCAATTTATCTCCCCAGGTATTTGAAAATAAAGCTTTGTCTCTGGTCGAATCGGAACTAAGGCAATCCCTGGATACGGTTCAAAAAAATCTGGATAAAAACGATACCCACCTGATCCTGACCGGGATCCTGCCGACGCTTCGGAAATTTGACCTGGATATGAAAAATGTATTTCCCAAAAGGAGGTACCGGTCTCTTTTGTCCGCCATTAATGCCCAGCGAGACTCCAGCCATGGATATGACCTGCGGCTTCGGGGCATCGATGAACTGGTGGTGCGGCACGATTCCCCCTTGTTGGAAGCGTGTAATACCAGTTTTCAGGTTCATCTTCAGACCCGGCCCGAGGAATATCGTTCTTTTTATAATATTGCACAGTTGCTCACCGGCCCCATCCTGGCCATCGCAGCCAATTCCCCGTTGCTGTTTGGCCGAAGGTTGTGGCACGAGACCAGGATCGCCTTGTTCCAGCAGTCTATCGACACCCGGACCATCCGGGAGCATATGCGCGAAATGAGCCCGCGGGTCATCCTGGGTACCAATTGGATGAACAAAGGCATCATCGAATTATTCCAGGAAGACATCGCCCGCTTTCGGGTGTTAATCGGCACTAAAGATATCGATGATTCCATCGAAAAAATAAAATCGGGAAAAGTTCCCGAGTTGTCAGCACTACAAATTCACAACGGTACGGTATATCGATGGAACCGGCCGTGTTACGGGATCAGCGATACCGGCAAACCTCATCTGAGGATCGAGAACAGGGTACTGCCTTCAGGCCCTACGATAGTCGATGAAATGTCCAATATGGCGTTTTGGCTGGGGGCTATGATCGGTCTCGAAGATCAATACGGAGACGTGCGGGATAAAATCCAATTTGTGGACGTACGCGACAATTTTGCGAAAGCTGCCCGGTACGGGATCGACAATACTTTCAATTGGTTTGACGACAAAAAGATCAGTTCGACCGACCTCTTCAATGAGGTCCTCATTCCGCTCGCCAGGGACGGACTTCATAAACGCCAGATCGACCCGGCCGACATCGACTGGTATCTCGGTATCATCAGCAGCAGGGTAGAAAAACACATGACGGGTGCCCGATGGATGCTCAAATCCTTTACGAGACTCAAAGAAGGAACAGAAAAAGAATTAGCTCAGACCATACTGACGTCCACCATCCTGCAAAACCAGCAGACTGGTGATCCGGTTCATACCTGGCCTTTACCACAACTCAACGATTACAAACTCAACAATATGATAGCATACACCGTTTCCGAAGCCATGATCACCGACGTATTCACCGTTCGGCAGGAAGATGTCATCGAACTGGTGGCGGAGATGATGATCTGGAAACACATAAAGCAGGTTCCGGTGGAGAATTCCAGGGGTAAAATCGTAGGCATCGTATCTTACAAGCAAATCATCGAAGCTTTTCTTCGCCAAAAACACGAAGGCGCGGAGAACATCACGGTCAAACAAATTATGGACAAAAATCCGACGATTATACAAGAGGAAACACCGATCCGGGAAGCGATCAACCTCATGATCGACAACAGATCCGAAGCCCTCATCATCGCAAATGAAGAAAACGAATTATTGGGCATCCTGTCCGATCTGGAAATTATGGGCATGATCAATCGGTACCTGAAGGATTCGGAATAAAACCAGGATTAGGAATAGTGTGAATCTAAATTGTGTTGTCAGTTGTCAGTTTTCGGCATTCAACTGTGTGTGTCTTAGTTTGGGTGGTTTTTCTATCCTCATCAGATAGGGCATTTATCTTACGAACATCTTCTTCCGTCGGTGCGGCAAGAGACGAAAGTGTTATTTTCCCGTTCAAATACGTTTTATCCATAATGATAATAATACAACTTTCGGTTAAAATTCAAACCATTTAGTAGCTCTTCGGACTTGATTGGTTTGATTATAAAGGATTTTTAGAATATCCGATAAAGAAAAAATCGCCTTGGCACAATTCCCTCATCGGCAGTTTCCTCGGTGGTCTTTAATTTTCATCAAGCCTTGGGGCATAGTCTTGTGCAGGATTATTTGTGTTCTGGAACTTCCAGGTTTTTGCCAATATTCAACGAAGTTGTCGGGATCGCTAGTGGCGTGCACTGCGGGAAAATAAAATGAGCTATCGGCTATCGGGTATCGGCTATCGGCTGTCGGCTATCGGCTATCGGCTGTCGGCTATCGGCTGTCGGCTGTCGGCTGTCGGCTGTCGGCTATCAGCTATCAGCTATCAGCTATCGGCTATCAGCTATCAGCTTTCAGCTTTCAGCTTTCAGCTTTGAGCTTTGAGCTTTGAACTTTCAGCTGTCGGCTTTCAGCTATCGGCTATCAGCTTTCAGCTTTCAGCTTTCAGCTTTCAGCTTTGAGCTTTCAGCTTTGAGCTGTGCGTACTTTAGTTAGGGAAGGTGTGATATCAAAATCCAATATCAGATCACTTTCCCTTTGACTTGGAAAACCATTCATCTCTACTTTTTTCCAAAAAATGATTACTTTCATCCTACCCATATGTCAAAAACAAAACACATGAAGTTGTACCGACTCTTCCTAATTATCCTACTCGCCACCCCATGGTGCTCACATGCCCAGGAGACTTTCCCGGTCAATGGCGCTCCCAACCCTATGGAACACCACTATTATTTACAGGGAGCCACCATCCATATCAATCCCGACGAGATCATTGAAAACGGAAATATCCTGATCCGCCATGGAAAAATTATCGCCATTGGTCGGGATATCGAGAAACCCAATGATGCCATATTGAAAGACGCAACCGGGAGGCACATTTATCCTTCTTTTATCGATCTGAGTACCACCTACGGTATTCCCGAAGCCAAACCGGAAGGTCCCCGCCCCAGCCATCAGGTTTTTACATCCGGGAAAAAAGGTGCTTTTGCCTGGAATGAATCCATTATACCGGAATACGAAGCCAGTTCAGCGTTTGACCACGATAAAAAAGTCGCCGAAGCGTACAGAAAAATGGGATTTGGGACCGTGCTTAGCCACCGCAAAAATGGCATTATCCGGGGATCGGGGGTATTGACCACCCTGCTCGGGCATTCTCCTCACAA
>CALEIL010000304.1 GCA_937876435.1 uncultured Bacteroidota bacterium | reverse complement strand
TATACGAAGAAGAATTTGCCATCACCAGGACCTTTGAATGGTCCCCGGACAGCCGACACGTTGCCTGGATCCGGTTTGACGAACGATCGGTCAGGGAATTTACCATGACCAACTACAACAATGGATTTTATCCGGAATACGTCACCTTCAAATATCCCAAAGTCGGCGAAACCAATTCCACGGTTTCTGTCCATATCTATGACACAGAGAGCAGCATGAGTCGCGATGTGGATATCCTGACGTCCCAAACCGATCTATACATTCCCAGAATAAAATGGATCCAAAATCTGAACCTGCTCACCGTATTTGTCCTCAACAGACATCAGAATCATCTCAAACTCCTGTTGGCAGATCCTGCCACCGGAACCACGGAGGTTCTGATGGAGGAAGAAAACAAATACTACATCGACATCGATGATGATCTGACCTTTCTTGACGATAAAGCCGGATTTATCTGGACCAGCGAAAAAGGAGACAAAAACCAGATTTTCCTGCACGACTTTGAAGGAAATAGGAGGAAACTCACGGATGGAACCCATGAAGTGACCACCGTCTATGGATATGATGCCTCGGAAAAACTCATTTATTATCAGGCCACCGACCAATCCCCATTAAAACGGGCAGTCTACAGCGTAGACCTCAATGGAAAGACCAAAAAACTCACTTCCAGGGATCAGGACGGATGGAACAGTGCCTCATTTAGTACCACATTCGACTATTACGTTCTGACGCATTCTACGGCCAACACTCCTCCGGTTTATTCGGTTTATTCTGCCGAGGGCCGTAAAATCCGGGATATTGAAACCAATGGCGAATTGAAGAAACTAATCCGGGAATTTGATTTTCAACCTAAGGAATTTTTCACCTTCCAAAACCAGGGAGGCACCTCCCTCAATGGCTACCTGATCAAACCAGACAATTTTGACCCGGAAAAAAAATACCCCGTTTTCATGTTTTTGTACGGGGGACCCGGGAGTCAGGAGGTGACAGACAATTGGCAGGACCGGTACCAGGCCTGGTTTCAGATGCTGGTGCAAAAGGGTTATATCATCGCCTGCGTGGACAACCGCGGAACCGGAGGGCGGGGAGAGGAATTCAAAAAAATGACCTATCTGAATCTCGGAAAAATGGAAACCTCCGATCAGATCGATGCGGCCAGGCACCTCGGCGGTCTGCCCTATGTCGATGCGGACCGGATCGGGGTATTCGGATGGAGCTACGGCGGATATATGTCGACCAATCTCATCCTTCATGGGAACGAGGAATTTGCGATGGCCGTAGCGGTGGCACCGGTGACCAATTGGCGTTGGTACGACTCCATATATACCGAGAGATATATGAGAACGGTCTCCGAGAATGAAAAGGGATATCACGATTTTTCACCCGTCTATTTTGCAGATAAACTGAAGGGAGATTATCTTTTGATCCATGGCTTGTCCGATGACAACGTCCATTTCCAACATACGGCCGAGATGGCCAGAGCCCTGATCAATGCGGACAAGTCATTTGAAACGATGTATTACCCCAACGACAATCACGGCATATCAGGGCCCGGCTCCAAATTGCATCTGTTTCGATTAATCACGGAGTTTATAAAGGAAAATCTATAATGGCGCAGGGAAACAACATCCAGATCCTCAACCGTAAAGCCAAATTCGAGTTCGAATTTGTGGAAGAATAC
This sequence comes from uncultured Bacteroidota bacterium, assembly GCA_937876435.1. GTDB lineage: Bacteria > Bacteroidota > Bacteroidia > Chitinophagales > Saprospiraceae > Membranihabitans. The sequence goes on along the minus strand of CALEIL010000304.1, from coordinate 12,571 downwards.
GTGGCCGGCATTCAATTGTTTGGTGCGGAGGTAAAATCCATTCGCGCCGGGAGAGCTAACCTGGCGGATGCGTTTTGTTATTTCAAAAAAGGAGAACTCTACGTCAAAAATTTTCATATATCGGATTACAAGTACAATACCATTCAAGAGTTGCATCCGATGAGAGAGCGGAAACTGCTTCTTAAAAAGAGAGAACTTCGAAAATTAAATAAGTCGGTCAAAGAGAAAGGATTAACCATCGTCCCATACAAGGTATTCATCAACGAAAACGGTCTGGTCAAAGTCCTGATCGCACTAGCACAGGGTAAAAAGGTTCACGACAAACGGCAATCCATCAAGGAACGGGAAAGTAAAAGGGAGATGGCCCGGGCGAAGCAGGCGAAGTATTGATTCCGGATCAAGTCCGGAATGACGTTATGGATGTAGGCATCCCTCGCGGGTGCCCGGCATGTGGCCTTTGGCCAATGGATTTACACAGAGGACACACAAAGAAGGCACGGAGGACCACGGAGAGGGGCACGGCCGTGCCCCTTTGGTTTTCTGATTTTCTGAGCCCGAGCCCGGACCACAATTTAGCCTATTTTACCACCATCACGGCATCGGCTATCGTCTTCACCACCCCGGCTTCACTTCCTCCGGAAGTATTGATCTGATACGTCACCTGCACCATGACCACCCCAGGAGGAAGATCTTCCCAAAGCTGTGTATCATCTTCCCCACCCTGGACCTTGTACAGTTCACCGCCCCATTTATCGAATATCCTGATTTCAATAATCGTAATATTACACGACGAAAAAACTTCCAAATAATCGTTGATTCCGTCCCCATTGGGGGTGATGGCATTGGGAATGGAGACGGTGCACTCCTTTTCCGTTTCTTCGTCTTCCATGTCATCCTCCTCGCCGTCCGGCTCTTCCTGTTCCGACACCACCACCGGAAGTTCATCTGAAAAATCACAGCCGGAAGCATCCGTGATGGACAGCCGGATCGTTCCGTTTTCCTCAAAATTAAACCGGGCTTTGTTTTCCACAAACTCATCTACGGTCCCACCCGAAGCACTCCAGTCGTACGTGAGTTCCGTATCCGATCCGGAGGGGACTGATGCTACTTCTACAGTCTCATCCGGTTCAACGAACAGCGTATCTTCCGAAGGATCAAAAGTAAAAGAAATATCAGAAGCACCTTCTCCCACCGTAAAATTAGCCGTCGCTTCACATCCGAGGAAATCCCGTAGATGAATGGTATAAGTACCCGCCTCCAAGACGGTGTCCCGATCCAACCTTCGATACTGGCCGTCATCCCCCATCGCATATTCCACCACACCCGTACCTCCTTCGACAAAGCTTCCCAACCGTACCAGACTGTCCGTTGCTCCGCATGCCAGCCGGATATTATCCGGGGCCAAAGTCATAGGGACCGGATCATCCAGTACTACCGGTTCCGGCAGGGGGGCTTCACATCCCCGCTCATCTACCGCCCAAATCGTATATTCTCCTGCACCCAGATCTTTCATCAATGGATTGTCAACTTCGATGGTATCATTTCCTTTTTGATAAAACAGGTTATAGTTCAATGATTTATTCTGATGTATTTTCACAAAAATCTCCCCATTTGCATCACCCACACACAACGGATCATGGCTCCGCACACTGTCCAGCGTCAGTCGAAAATCACCTTGAAATCCGGTGGAAAATTCCTGGTCTATTTTGGTAATGCTTTGACCCAGGGCGTCCGTGAGGGTGATATCATAAGTCCCCTGCGGGATACCGTAGAGCGTGTCCCGGTTCCCTTCCATGATCCGATCTTCCGTATCTGCAGGATCAAAAGACAGGGTAAACGGCGGATGCTTCCCCGTGATGTCCATCACCACATCTACCGGCCCCGAAGTTTCCGGGCAGGACAGCATCTCATACGACATCCCGAGGTAATCATCAGGGATGATACGAACCTCGCCCGCTTCCACCCGCGGCCCCAGGAACAATTCCCCTCCGTAAAACCGGTGATCGTCTCCCAACGTATCCACCGGCGTTCGGCTCCCCGGGTGACCGACAGCTTTGAAGCATAGATTAAAAAGTACATCGCCATCAGGAATGGTGACCGGGTCGCCGTTCGTCTCCCAGGTAAACCGCCCCCCGTTCCGGCCGCTCAGGCGGTGAAACACAGGACCGCTCCCTTTTTTCAATTCCGGATGTATATTCCCCGGAGGACCAAATCCGGTGAACTCGATCACGCTTTCATCCCATTGCAACCTGAAAGTAAAGGAATCAATGTTCCAGAAATCCCGGACCCGGACCGGTAAGCAAAATTCATCGCCCTGATACACATCCATATCCGGGATGGTAAGGCGAACAAGGGGTTTGGAGATGGTTAAGTCGGTAAGTACAGATTGCGACAAAAAACCTTTTGTTCCAAGCGTAATATCAAAGGTGCCATACAAACTATCCATCTTAAATACAAATAAATTAAAACCCCGCTTTTCTACAAATACTTTTTCTTTGGTATTGCTAAAAAACATTTTCAGTTCGTATTCAAACCGATCGGGTTCTAATTCAGGAAGACCACCAGATACAGGGATAATAATTTCATTCGTCTCCCGGTCCCAATAGTTTAAGTCCAGTTCCAATTTTAATGGTAGTACAAAATAAATCGATATGGGATTGTCGCCATTGACATTTATACATGGCCCCTCAAAGGCGCTTTCGAAATCCGGTGCATTCACGTGGTGCACGGTAATGGGTACGAACCAGAGCCGGACCGGGACGAGCTGGCCAAAAGGTAGCTCCCAGGCTGGCCGCTCGCCAATGTTTATAGTACCACTTTCATCTGTACCAGCGAGTAACGGATCGCCATCCACCCGGATGATATCCGGATGATCCACCAATTCTTCCGGAGTGATCCATTCATCCAGATCGGGCTGCTTTCGAAAAACCAGGAACCGGATCCCAGCCGATGTGGTGGGATCCGGATCACCGGTAAGATCAAAGTTCTCAGATTTTATAGTAAATTGGCTGCCCCCGACCTGTTCACCAGTTCGATCATTGATCAAGTGTCTTGAGGATTTAGCAATTAGTTCTGCTTTACCCGCATCCAATCCAGTACAGGTCTGGGCATGGCCATTGTCAGCGAGGATGACCCAAAGGATAATCATAAAAGACCACCTGTTCATAATTGCTAATTAGTGATTGATCGGAAATTTTACTACAATCTAAAGTTAATTGCAACCGTAAAATTGTTTGGACAAACCGAATAATTGGACCAAGCCCTCACACTCGTCCTCAGGACCCGTAGCCCCCAGCCAGTTCGCCCGGGTATAGGGTAAGTCCAGCGTAATATTCTTAGACGTACAGGGTGCCGGAATGTTCAGTATAAATTCAGACCAGTTATACTGCCCCTCATAAGCAGCGGGACAAGTATAGGTTTGCCAGTTGATGCTATATGAATAGCTCGGAGGATAGGAGATGGTGGCCCCTATGTTATCGGTCCCGCTGGGATCGGGCCACATCTGAAATATGGTATATCCGGCCCTGATCGGATAATTAGACTGAATACTTAGACTGGCAAATATGGATCCAAAAAGTAGATTCAAATCCTCAAACGCGTATCCACAATTCTCATCGAGTGTCGATCTTGTTGGTTTTTGGTAAAACCGACGCTCCACCTGAGAATATTCTATCACGTAAGTACTTTCCGAATCAAAATCTGAAATCTCCCCTTGAGTGGCTAATTTCACCTCGTCGAAATCAAATTTATACAGCTTACTCTCTATTTCAACCAATTGATCTTCATTAATCCCGCCCATAAAACTAAAGTATTTATACTCCGGTCGAGGAACTCTGCCTTCTGTAAGCGAGTAATATTCGCTTAATTCTAGCAGAGAAAAGTTTCCGGTGGATCTGCTCTGAATTATTCGGGTAATGGTCGATAATATTCCTTGATCTAAACTTTCATTCACACCTGACAGGTGAGATTTTTTTGATGAGGAATTAAGTTGGTTCTAATAACAGTGTTGAAATTTACATTAGTATTTTTCATTTTTTAAATTTTTAAATGGTACAAGAATATTTCGAAGTAGCTTAATAGCAAACTTCCTGCTGCGATGAGCAGCAGCGCTTTTTGTTTTCATCTTTCCTGCTGATCAGGGCAAGGGGTCGATCGTAAGACAAAACACTTTTCCTCAGAAAATTTAACAACGGATAATGTAATATTTTTTTCGTAACAAAGCACATATAAAATGTTAAATTTTCAAGTACTGCGGAGATGGTAAGAAATCAACCGGTCATTTGAATTTATTTTTCTATTATACAAATCATAGATCGTAGTTTCCATATTTCTATTCACATCCATCGCTCAACAGCTAAAATATGATCCCACCTGCCCTCTTCAGACCTGCCCGACGTAGGTGGGTGTCACTGATGTTGGTGGCCGTGGCGGGCTGCCTGATGCGGCTGGATAGTGGCTTCATCTGGACAGGCCGTGGCGGAAAGAGACGGCGGGTAGGTCAGGTCCGTAGGGAGTCCGTCCACCAAGTTTCTTGGATACGCCAGAAAAAAAAGTAAGGGTATGGGGGCTATCCTCAAACGGATACTTCGCCGCATTCAACACATGATCTGAACGGCGAGGTCCTTCCCTCACTGGTAAAGGGTAAAGGCGGACGCCCTCACGCACCAGCTCTCTCCGCAGCCTCCTTCCCCCAGATTCAGATTTTTACAGTTCCAAAAAAATTCCCATATTATGGCCCCTTAATGTAATTCAAAGGCATCAGTAGAATTGTTGACCTAAGAATTGACCGCCATGAAACGACCATGGCTTGTTTTGACTAAAAACTGGTGGATTGCCTTATTTATGATGGCAAATGGTGGCGTTTTGTGTCAAAGCGAATGGAACTCCGGAAGCTGCGGTAGTTCCACTCCTACTTTGGACCGGATACTGATCGATGCCTGCACGGCCTATGAACCGGACGAGTACATTATTTTCCACACAGGTTCCGCTCCACTTACCATTCAAAGTGGATCACCTTCCATTCAGGTCAATGTAACGAGCAATCCCTACGTATCGGATCAGTGGGCTTCCAATCCTACAGCAATAGCTGATTTGAACCAGCTCGCCGGCTGCGGAAGTGAGATTTTCCTCGATCCATTCGCCGTTCCCTACAATGGTGTGATTCCCCCGAATTCCAATGTTATGGCCTTTGTTCAGTGGGATCCTGGATTCACTGGTTCACTGTCGGGTCTGTGTGGCGAAGGTACCGTATTTGTCCTATTTGGCAATTTCTCCGATGGGTTTTCCAGTTCCATGTTTGGCAATTCCTGTTCAGCCTGTGTACGAAACATTGAAATCCAACTGGGGAGTTGCAGCTACGACATCACCTACGAACCAGAAAGATTATCCGGCGGTAACGGCGCATACATCCGAGGTAGCGGCAATTCAGTATACTACGGCAATGCATCAGGCTGCAGGCCGGAATTCCATCAGTTTCCGCCTACGCCAGCACCCAACCTTAACCGGGAAAGCGTGGCCATTTGCGAAAACGATACATCGACACCGGAAGGGTTCACGGTGACCAATGGCAGTGGCTATACAGCCTGGTATGATGATCCATCCGGATCACCCATTCACTTCGGCACCACGTTAATTCCACCACGAGTTCTTTTCCCTACCCCGACCAATGGGATGGTGGCAGAAAGAAGCCTGTACGTGGCCAATATCCGCGGTGGCCGACCATCGGTAATGGAGGAAATTTTGCTGATTACCCATCCGGCACCTGATGCCAGTGGAATCGTACTGGCGTGTGATCCAGACCAGGATTGTGCGATTTGCGAAGGGGAAGATGTTATGCTGCAGGTGGAACTGTCCAGCACGTACGGGCAAACTTTCCAGGTCATCGTGACGGACGGCAGTTCCGATCATGAGCTTGAACTTGACGGCGATGGAGTCCATCCATTCAACCTTCCGGCGGCGGATCAATACCTGATTCAATCCGTCTCCAATGAATATGCTTGTACCGTATCGGAAGGATTCGGAAATACGGAGGTGTCGATCGACATCCGCAGTCCGGCAGTCGGTTACCTTCCACTATTACCGGATCTGTGCAGAGAGGACGCACCCTATGTGCTTCCGGAAATGCCGGGAGGTATCCCGGGTGTCTGGACTATGGCAGGTGAATACCTGACTTCGGTCAACCCTGCCACACTGGACGTAGGATGGGCTACACTGGATTTTGAACCGGCGGATGAATGTGCGGAAACCGAAACTGTTGATTTAGAAATACTTCCTTTACCGGTCACCGACTTTGACCTACCTCTGCTAGAATGTACAGATGAATATTACCAGCCCGTTCCGGATCCGGCAACAAGCGGCGACGGAACCTGGACCATCGAACCTGCCGTTGCGATCGATCCTACAACCGGAGCGGTGTACCTCGCGGATCTGGTTCGAGGTCAGACCTATACCTGGACCTACACCGCCAGCGATCAGTGCACGAATTCCAGTTCCGCATTCACTAAGGTTCCCGAATGTCCATGTGAAATCGAAATCGTTCACGAAACGCAGTGCGGGGACAATGGAAGCCCTGCGGATCCTTCCGATGATATCTTCGAGATTGACCTAATTGCTTCCGGTTCCAACACCTCTTCGGAATGGGTATCAGACGACCGCAACTGGTCTGGACAGTACGGCAATTGGTACGACTTGGGTCCCTTTCCCATCAATAATGGACCGGTTCATCTGAGCATCCATGATAGCGAGGACTTGACTTGCCTGACTGCGGTCTCGATACATTCACCGGAAACCTGTTCTCATCAGTGTGAAATCGTAGCAAAAATCAATTCTGTCAATTGCGATGACAACGGAAGTCCGACAGATCCTGTCGACGATGTATTTACTTATGAAATGACCGTTTCCGGAACCAATATCTCTACCACCTGGACTGCAGCCGACGGGCAAATGTCCGGAGCTTACAATACCAGCTATTCATTCGGACCGTTCCCCATAAGCGAAGGTGAACGAGCGATCACCGTGGGGGATGCTGATGATCCCGACTGTCAATCTACCCTGTCGATCGATCCTCCGCTCACCTGTTCCGAAGAATGCGACCTAAAAACCTTCGTCTCCAATATCCTCTGCGACGACAACGGTAGTCCGATGGATCCTACCGATGATCTGTTCACATTCGATCTTCGCGTCGAGGGGCAAAACGTGTCAGAAAACTGGACATCGGACGATGGCCTGTTGGCAGGAAGCTACGACAGCCCCTACCGCATGGGACCTTTCCCGATCGGTGACGGATCGCGGACATGGACCATCACGGACGATAAAAACACTTCCTGTCAGTCTATCCTGGCGGTTGATCCTCCGCTCGCTTGTTCAGAAGAATGCGAAATATCCATCCATGTGGTTGATTCCTGCGTAGAGAATGATATGGGTCAGCGCGAGATATACTACCTGATATTCAATGAATTCGAATCCTCTCATTCTCTATTATACGTGTTTCAGGACAACGAGCTAATCGACGCCATAGAGGGAAATGGCAAAATGCCGGTTGGGCCTTACACAGATCAGGAACCCAATAATGTTCTGGTAATTTCTTATCAAGACCACCCACTTTGCTCTGTAACTATCCCACTCAACATCTCTGATTCGTGTCATTCAAACGTCAGAGAACCCCCTGTTTTGGATAAAACCAACTCCACATTTTTTCCAAATGTTTTTTCACCTAACCAGGATGGGATGAACGACATCTGGACCGCTTATCTGCCACACAAAAGTCAGAAGATTGAATTGAAGATTTTCAACAAATGGGGAGAACTGATCAGTTACCAAGCCAGGCCTGAAATCAAAAATGGATCGATCAGTTGGGATGGAACAGCAAATAACAGCATCGTAGATACGGGGCTCTATTTGTATAAAATATCCTGGAAACTGGAAGGCCAGGAATTTTCTGCACTGGGTGAAATTCTACTATTGCGTTGAACTCTAATGCAAAAAAAACGGACCGCTTTTAACTCAAGCGATCCGTTCTTCATAATTTTAGCTATTGAAAATAAATCTCCTTTAAGGAGCCATCAAGCTAAAGTATTGATCCAGTTTGGGCAATACAATAATTTCTGTACGACGATTCAACGCCCGTCCATCGGCCGTATCGTTGGTAGCCTTTTCGATAAATTCTGAACGGCCACCTGCGGTCATCCTTTGTGGAGCTACACCGTGTTTGTCCTGAAGATCTCTGACGATCGAAGTGGCACGAAGCACACTCAAATCCCAGTTGTCTTTGATGCAATTGTTGGAAATCGGAACTGAATCGGTATGTCCTTCTACGAGGATGTCAAACTCGGAATGATCATTTACGATTTTTGCGATTTTGCCCAATACCGCGTTGGCTTCGGCAGTTATGGCGGTACTTCCACTTCTGAACAATAATTTGTCAGACAATGAAATGTAAACTACACCTTTTTTAACCTCTACATTGACATCCTCATCATTCACATCAGACAAAGATCTTTTCAATTTCTGTACAAGAACCAGATTCAATGAATCTTTTCTTCGCATAGTCGTATTAAGATCCTGGATGTATTTTCCCTGTCTGTCAAGGGCATCAAGTGATTGCTTGATACTCTCAGCACCTGTTCTGCTCAGAACTGAAAGTTCTTCCAATCTGCCGAGCAGGTTGGTGTTCGTTTTTTTCAGGTAAGCAATTTCATCCTGTAATTCTTTTACACGATCCTGATTACTTGTAGCTGCTGCTCTTGATTGAGTCAACTGGGAATTCAAATCCACAAGGCGTCTGTCGACGTCTTCCTTTTGTGCCAAAATTGAGGCAATCTCCTGCTCGCAGTCAAGTTTCTCTTGTTTTAGTTGTTCCTCGAGTGCTGTGTATTTTTTCTTGCTCACACATGACGTCATCGACATCGCAGCAACCAGGACAATACATAATAGTAAATTGGTTTTCACGGTAAATTTTTTTATTATCAATAAATTGGTTTGGTTATACTCGACGCTAAAATATTACTTTTATATTACATAGTACGAAAATTCCAGATGAATTTTAAGATATCACGTTCTGGACTGAATAAAACCTCATATTGCACCAAAATGTGGTGTATTTTTCATGTTTTCCGGGGTATAAAATCCGGTTTCAGTCCCACATCTTAGCGGCCATGGAATATATCGGATCCGCTTTTCAGATTTCTTCAAGGCTATATTGTATAACCTTTTACAGTCTGTGATATACCCATTCAAAATGTTGAAATTCAGCCGATATCTTCTTCTATTCCTCTTCGCGCCGGGTGTACAAATTTTCCAATTGTTTCTTCACCCTGGGTGAAAATTTTTTGTCTTCCACCCTTTCGTTGAGAAAGGCGTTGAGATCCTCCTGGCTCAAAGTTGTTTTCACCTGCCCAAACTCATCAATATGTATATTGAACCCTTTGAGATCATCATGGATTTTTGGATCTTCGGATTGTTTCTTGTCCCCTTTTTCTGACATATCTTTTTATTTTATCTCAGGAAATGATACCAATGCCTTCTCCAATCGTTGCATTACCACGGATTTACCCAGGACCTCCATCATGGCAAATAAGTCCGGACCCTGCAGAACACCAGCCACCGCCAGACGGAGAATGGGCAATACAACCCCGTATTTCGTGTTCCGGGCTGCTACAAATTCTTCAACGACTGCTTTGAGTCTGTCCTTTTCAAAAGGATCCACCGAACTGAAAGCAGCAAACAGATCCCGGTACAACTCATGATCCCCGGTTTTATACTTTTTCAGAATCTGAGCCTTGTCATATTCCGGCCATTCTGAGAAAAAATAGCTCGCCTGTTCAGCAATTTCCGGTATCTGATGGATCCTTTCAAGAAACAACGGAATCACTTTCTCCAGATATGAACGGTCAGCCAGTTTGTAAAGTTCCGGAAAATTCTTTTCTATATACTGGAGTAATTCCGACACGTCGGATTTGATCAGATACTGCTGGTTGAACCATCTGGCTTTGTCAATATCAAACCGGGCGCCACTTTTGATGATCTGGCTCAACATGAAAGCGTTCGTCAGTTCTTCCATGTTAAATATTTCCCGGTCATTTCCAGGTGACCAACCGAGCAGTGCTAAAAAATTCAAGGTAGCGGCCGGTAAATAGCCTTCTTCCCTAAAACCCTGAAACGTAGCACCAGACTCTTCATCCGTCCATTGAATAGGGAATACGGGAATATTCATCTTCGCCCCATCTCTTTTACTCAGTTTTCCTCCTCCCCCCGGTTTGAGGATGAGAGGTAAATGAACAAATTCCGGGATATGATCCTCCCATCCGAGCATTTGATACAAAAGCACGTGGTGCGCCGTACTGGAGATCCATTCTTCTCCCCGGATCACGTGGCTGATCTTCATATGATAATCATCCACGATATTGGCCAGATGGTACGTAGGCATACCATCTGCTTTCAGAATGACTTTGTCATCCAGTTCATTGGTATCAAACGTGACCCTATCACGGACGATATCAAAAAAGGTGACCTCCTCATCTTCCGGTACCAACATACGGATCACATAAGGTTCGCCGGCTTCGATTTTTTTGTTGACTTCATCCGATGACAGGTGAAGGCTATTTTGGAGCCGATGCCGAACGGAAGCATCGTATTTGAATGTCAGTTTCCGGGCTTCGTATTTCTTTCTAATGTCATCGAGTTCAGCCTCCGTATCAAAGGCGATGTAGGCATAGCCCTCATCCAGCAACAATCTGGCAAACTGTCCGTACAAATCCTTTCGTTCGGATTGACGATAAGGCCCGTAGGGACCTCCTTGTTCAGGCCCCTCATCGGGAACCAGCCCCAGCCAGTGCAGACTATTTAAGATATATTCTTCCGCTCCGTCCATTTTGCGGTTTTGATCCGTATCCTCAATCCTCAGGATAAAATCTCCTTCACTTTTTTTTGCAAACAGATAATTGTACAAAGCGGTTCGTATACCCCCAATGTGCAGAGCTCCCGTAGGGCTGGGAGCAAACCGAACCCTCACTTTTTTGTCTGTTGCCATAGGTCCAAATTTTATTGTGTTAAATATTATTTTTTTATTTAATATGTAGCTTCTACACGTTATCTTTATGACGTGATCATATTGGTCACAAATGTATGAAATTATTCTCCCATCCCTAATGCGATAAAAATGTATTTGATCAAGACACCCGGATTCGTAAAAGAATTTCTGCCCCAATTGACCTGGGATTCGCCCACGGGTAAACGAACGATATATCTGACCTTTGACGATGGTCCACATCCGGAAATTACACCCCAGGTGTTGAATATCCTGGATAAATTCAAAGCATCGGGGACTTTCTTTTGTGTAGGAGAAAATATAGAAAAATTCCCGGATACATTTAAGATACTTCAGGAACGCAAACAAGGGATCGGCAGCCATACCTACAATCATTTGAATGGATGGGCAACGGACAATCTGGAATATTTTAAAAATGTAAAACGGGCGGCGTCTCTGGCTGGTACTACCTTGTTTCGTCCGCCCTATGGCAGGATCAAACCATCCCAGGTTCCCCATATTCAACGCCATTTTCAGATAATCATGTGGTCCGTATTGAGCGGTGATTTTGATACTACTCTTTCACCTGACAAATGCCTGGACAATGTATTGAAAAATGCAATAGATGGTTCCATCGTAGTATTTCACGACAGCATCAAGGCAGCAAACCGTTTGCTTTATGTCCTGCCACGGGTACTGGAACATTTTTCAGGTCTAGGTTACCGTTTTGATCCCCTTCCCCGATCCCGGGAATATATGGTCGAAGCTTTTCAGACGGCGTAGTAAATAAAACTAGTGTGCGGAAATTTAAGTAGCTATCAATGTTTTTTAAAATATTTTTTGACAGATCAAGGCGCGACGACCGCGGTATAGCCGGGGTTATATAACGGAGGAGCAACGATGAGATGTCAAAAAAGATGAAGAAAAACATGATATGTATTTAGATTTTCGTGCACTAGCTAAAGTTCAGGTGATCTTAAGGCCTCGAAAGAATATCTGAAGGGAAGTTCTCTTTACGCCCTCCGCCTGCGTCCTGCTTTCCTGAACATTTATGACCAATCTTGAAACTAAATGGCTTCCCGTTCCGTTCACTTTTTGAAATACCAAAAAACAAAATTATGCGGAAACGCAACGTAATAACCTTTGTCAAAACGAAATTGAAGCAACTGGGCTATAAACTGGCCTATATGGCCCTTTTACAATATCACGCTTACAATAACCCCAACACGCCCAGATGGGCAAAAAACATAATTCTGGGTTCGTTGGGATATCTGTTGACCCCGATTGATACCATCGTGGATGTCACACCGTTTATAGGATACACGGATGATATAGGAATTCTCTCGTTTGCTCTGGTGACCATCAGCGCGTATATCAACGATGACGTCAAGATCAAAGCCCGGAAACAACTTCAAAGATGGTCCGGAGAATTGGATATGAAAACCATTCAGGAAGTGGAGAAGATTTGGTAGTTCTGCAATTTTGAAATGCGAATTCTAAATTCTGATTTGGGGTATATCCATCCTTCATTCTCACTCTCACGTTTTC
>CALEIL010000303.1 GCA_937876435.1 uncultured Bacteroidota bacterium | reverse complement strand
AACAGCCAACAGCCAACAGCCAACAGCCAACCGCCAACCGGCAACAGCCAACCGCCAACAACGGACCACTGTCCACTGTCAATTTGTCCACTGTCAATTGTCCACTATCCAGTGTCAAACTTTCAATTATCAGCTACCAGAAGCTATTTACTACTCCGGAACCTCATTGATCAGATTGGCTACTAATCCAGTCCAGCCGGTCTGGTGAGAAGCCCCCAGTCCCCGGCCATTGTCCCCGTGAAAATGCTCATAAAACAGGATAAGGTCCTGAAAATGCTCGTCCCGGAAATATTCCGGCGTTTGTTGATTGACCGGCCTATCTCCAGCTTCGTCCTTCACAAAGATCGAAATCAGATTTCTCTGGATCATGGTCGATAAGTCGCCGAGATTTATCGATTTTTCTCTGTGGTACGGATGTTGGACCTTGAATGAATCCCCGTAAAAAACGTAGTTTTCCCGGAGTGCTTTCAACAACAGGTAATTTATCGGAAACCAAACAGGCCCCCGCCAATTTGAATTGCCGCCAAAAATATTGGTCCGTGATTCGGCCGGGTCATAACCGATCGGGAATTTTTTACCGTTTACATGAAAGATGTAAGGTCTCTCAGCGTAAATTTTGGAAAGCGACCGGATTCCATACGGACTGAAAAATTCTTCAGGATCTGTCATAGTATTGATCAGTCTTACGGCGCGATCCCTGGGAACCAGGGAAAGCAGAATATCCTCATTTTCATCATAATCCTCCAATACGGTGTAATTTCCGTGTTTGCGCCGGTAATCATAAAACCATTTGATTCCCTGGGTAAAGTTGGGTAATCTGTCCAGATCTTTCCTTCGCAGGATAGAATTGGCAAACAGGGGGGTCAGCCCTACCAGAGATCTCACTTTGATCGGCCGGTAACTATCCTTTTCCGGATTGATCAGCAGATCATAGAAAAATCCTTCTTCCTCATCCCAGGATCCAACCCAGTCTTCCCCAATCTTATTGAGCGCACCTGAAATTAGAATGAAATGTTCGAAATATTTCGTAGCCATATCTTCGTATGACGGGTCTTCGACCGCAATCTCGATGGCCATTTGCAGCATTCGCAGTGCAAACATAGCCACCCACGCTGTGCCATCTACCTGTTCCAGGAAACCCGCCCCTGGTATTCTTTCGCTGCGGTTGAATACCCCGATATTGTCCAATCCGAGGAATCCACCCTCCATGACATTATTTCCCCGGTGATCCTTGATATTGACCCACCAGGTGAAGTTGAGATTGAGTTTGTGAAAAATCCGTTTCAAAAAAAAGATGTCCTTTTTACCGGTGCTTTGTTTTTCTTTCTTATAAATTTCAAACGCTGCCCAGGCATGAACCGGGGGATTGACGTCCGAGAAATTCCATTCGTATGCCGGCATCTGACCCCTGGGATTCATATACCATTCCCGCAATACGGTATTGAGCTGGATTTTGGCCCATTCAATATCAACCAGACTGATGGAAATGGTGTGGAAGGCAAGATCCCAGACTGCGTACCATGGAAATTCCCATTTATCAGGCATCGAGAGTATGTCCTCATTGTGCAGGTGCCGCCAGTCCGAATTCCTGCCCAGTTCGCGTTGTTTGGGCGGGGCAGGCTGACCCGGATCACCTACGATCCATTGATTGATATCGTAGTGATAATATTGTTTGTTCCACATCATTCCGGAAAGGGCTTGTTTCTGGATCTGGAATAGTTCCTCATCTTTGGTTTTGGAAATGCTGTGGAAGAATTCATCTGATTCTGCCTTTCTCGTAACAAACACCTGATCAAATTCCTGGAGCAAAGGGTTTTCCAGATAGCCGGTATTACTCAATCGCATCTTAAATGAAACGAACTCATCAGCGTTGATCGTTCGCTGGTATAAGGGCGAAAATTTCGTTCCCCTGGATTTATTTTCCATCAGGGAATAGTCCTCATTCAATACCATATCGTGAAATAAATCTTTCACATAGGGGGACGGGTTGACTGTGTGGTACAAACGCTGCTTATTGGTTTCATTTTCGGTGAACAACCAGCGGTCGGGTCGCTCAAAGTAGTAATGATAGTGACCACGTTCCGGTTGGTAAAGTTCTACCGTCCCATATTCCGCTTCTTCTGTTCTTTTTTCAATATAATATTCCCCCATGATGGCATGGAAGGACCACAGATTACGCAACCATATCGTGGGGAGTACGGTCAGATCGGCCGCCTTATGATATCGGTTCCAGGCCGTAATGCGGATAAGGATGTCTTCCACATCGGCTTTGGCGTATTCGATATATATGTCAAAGTACGCGTTGTCCTTGAACACCCCCGTCTCCAGAATCTCGAATTCTGTTTCCGTCTTTGACCGGTGAAGATTGGTGTTTAGCAGATCTTCATATGGAAAAGCATTTTGGGGGTATTTGTACAAATACTTCATATAAGCATGAGACGGACTGTTGTCGAGGTGGAAATACAGTTCTTTGACGTCTTCACTATGATTGCCTTCTTCTCCATTGAGTCCGTACAAACGCTCCTTGAGGATGGAGTCTTTACCGTTCCAGAACGCGGGACTGAAGCAGATCCGGCATCTGGAGTCCGTCAGTCCTCCGATACCATCTTCACCCCACCTATACACCCTGCTTCTCGCATGATCGTGGGGAAAATAGCTCCACGCAGATCCATCAGGGCTGTAATCTTCGCGGACCGTTCCCCATTGTCGTTCGCTTAGATAGGGCCCCCATTTGTGCCAGTATTTTTCTCTCGACGAATTTTCAAGGAGTCGGTTTTGTTCTGCATTTCCCATAGATGTCAATTTCATGGATAGACCAATATAAGTAATGAATATCTAATGAAGGCATTGGATTGCTATCGACTATTTTGACTCACCGATATTAAACCGTAAAATGGATGTGGTAAAGGAGGGTAGAGGGCAAAAAAACGGAGGAGTCCAAAAAGATATGAGACTCCTCCCGTGCTAAACCCCAAAAGAAACAGTTCCAATATAGAGACTATTCCGGATACTGCAAAATGTTTTTTGATTATTTTAATAAAAACTTCCTTAAATTAAGAGTTTGGTAAGAAATCTGCAGGAATCGGAAACTCAGACAACGCCGGCCTTTTATTTATTAACATTCTGATATACAGGTAAATGTGAAAAGTTCACGGGTTAGGATACCGTGAAAAATAAATTTTTTGAAGATTTTTTCGTCTACTGAGAAATCGGCAATGTCCATTCTTTTCCACCGACGGATTTGAAAAACCGGTGCCAGATATCCATCTGATCATCGTCCTGAAAATCAAAATTGGAATTGTGGAGCAGGATCGATATCGTACAGGACCGATCGTGCCGATGGACAAAATCGGTCATTTTTTGGGTCATGGATTCGAGATCATCGTTCAGATATGTCAGAAAAGTGGCATCCATGAGATGCAAAGGATATTCGGTGAATCGGTATGGCCGGTTTTTAGGCAGATTATAAGGCTGGAATGGGGATCCAAACGAATTCCGAAACCCGAAATGTTCCGGAAATCCCAGGCTGGCGTCAGATTTCAGTCCGGAATTTTCGATCTGGTCGTAGTGGTCCGGTAATCGGAATCTCAAAAAATGATGGCGATTGATGACCACGGGGTCGGGTAATTTCTGAAGTTCATCTTCTATTCTTGTAGGGAAAGCACTTTTGTGTAACCCGTGCAATGATCCGCTTTTGCTGACACGCTCCCAATACTTCTGAATTTTTGCCATCCGAAAATGATAGTCGGCGTGATCGATGGAGTGGGAGGGGGTGACCTGGGATTTTCCCTGTTCTGTCAACCAGAAAAAGGTGGAACGTATATCAAATTCTTTTTCGAGTTCCAGAAGTTCATCGATATTGTTCCAGCGAGCCGGAGAGGTCAATGCTTTCCACAGAATTCCAGGGATACCCCGATACCGGGAATTTCTCAGAGCCAGGATCAAGTCGCTTTTCCAGGCACTGTACAAATAATCGATGTCGTGGGACCATATCAATTTACTTTGTTCGGTCGATACAGGCCGGCCAGTCAAATCCTGATAAACCCCTTCAAAAATTTCTCTGACATAATCCACTTCCATCAGATCGTGGGCATATTGGATTGATTCCGGGTATGGGTACCGGCCGTATTTATCCAATTTATTCTGCGGAAGAAGAGTTTCGTGGAGACTATTGAGCAGGTAAAAAGCACAAGCCAGGGGTTCCGATTGCCGAAATTCTTCCAATCCATCAGGGAGATCGTATCTATCGGCTACCTTCTCGACTTGTCCATCCAGGAAATCCTGAAAAGATTCCGAAATGGCAAAAGCGCCCGTTGGCTCGATCACAAAGGGAGTAGTCGGAAAATCACTCAACCGGAATTGTGTCGCTTTCGTAAATGTGGTCCAGATATAACGGGCAATATTTTTTTGTGACTCGGGCAGATTCAGAACCAGTTCACCGTATTTTGTATCCCCGGGCATTTACGTTTATTTAAAATAACTGAGCACAGTGCCCGCTATATATTCAATCATGTCGTCGGTCAATTCGGTGTGCATCGGCAATGAAATGACTTCCTCAGAAAGCTGGATGGATCGGCTGCAGTCCCCGTTTCTTGATGATTTCCCCTGGAATGCTTCCTGACGATGAAGCGGAACCGGGTAATAGATCCCAAAAGGAATTTTTTGATTTTCCAGGACGCTTTTTACGCCATCCCGGTGGTTGTCCGTGATTCGGAGCGTGTATTGATGAAAAACGTGATACGAATAATCCACCTGACGCGGAGTCACGATTTCCGGTACACCTGCCAACAGTTCGTTGTATTTCATGGCAGCATTGTTCCGGGCCAGGCTGTACTCATCCAGATGACCCAATTTGACGTTGAGAATGGCGGCCTGGATCGAATCCAGACGCGAGTTGACCCCGATAACGTCGTGGTAATAGCGGGTTTCCATCCCGTGATTGGCGATGATTTGAATTTTTTTGGACAGATTTTCATCCTGGGTGTACAGCGCCCCACCGTCCCCGTAGCAGCCCAGATTTTTTGATGGAAAAAAAGACGTGCATCCTATATCACCTATTGTCCCCAGGGCTTGTCGTCTGCCATCGAATTCACACCAGGATCCGATCGCCTGGGCGTTGTCTTCCACTACCCGCAGACCGTGTTCTGCTGCAATTTTCATGATGGCCTCCATATCACAGCTCTGGCCAAATAGGTGCACGGGCAGAATGGCTGAGGTTCGTTCGGTGATCAGGGACCGGATACTTTCCGGATCGATGTTGTACGTTTCCTGATCTACATCTGCAAACACCGGAACAAAACCCAGGAGTGAAACCACTTCAGCGGTGGCAATGAAGGTGAAATCCGGGACGATGATTTCGCTGCCTGCCGGCAGGTCGAGAGCCATGAGGGCTATCTGGAGGGCATCTGTGCCATTTCCACAACCGATGACGTGGTTTGCATGGAGGTAAGAAGCCAGATTTTGTTCAAATTCCCGGACCTGTGGTCCCTTGATAAACTGGGCGGAATGCACCACTTCCCGGATGGCCGAATCGATCTCATTTTGGATCGTCTTGTACTGGTTCTGAAGATCGACCATTTGAATATTTCTCATATTTTAAATTGATTAAGTAGATAAAAACCTGAGGGTTGTATATTTGCCCCGAAAATGATATCCATGATAGAAATAACCATTATCGATCGCGAAGATACAAAACATACCATTGAGGTACCCACCGATATGGGGTTGAATTTGATGGAAGTATGCAAAGCCAGTGACCTCCCCGTCAAAGGTACTTGCGGAGGGATGGCGTTGTGTTCGACCTGTCACGTATACGTCATAGAGAATCCGGGTCTTCCTGAGCTGGGAGAAGCCGAGGAAGACATGCTGGATCAGGCTTTTTTCGTAGAAGACAACAGCCGGTTGGGGTGTCAACTCCAGATTTCCGACGATATGGCCGGCCTGGTGGTCAAACTGGCCCCCGAAGCAGAATAATTAAGTTTGTCGGGGGTTGAATAACCAGGATTCAAGTCGTCGAGACTTGTCATCCATTTGGTTATTTTTCCCGACGTGCTATCCACCGGTTTCTCTTCGCAATTTTTCGATCTGAGAACCCCAAAGATCTTTTTGTTCTTCTACTTCATCGTCGTCACAATGATCGGTCACGGTCAGGATGGTTTCATTGGTCACGGGCGAGGTGTATATCTGAAACTCAAAATATTCATCAGGGAATTCTTCCCATTGAAACCGGACACGTTCCTCTTCGATGTCATCGATCATGAAGGCAATCTCCTCAGTACCATTCCATTGGAAGGTATAAGTATCGCCTGTGATGTCCACGCTCTCACAGAACCAGCGCACCAAACAGGAGGGGGTAGTGAGAAATTTATACAAAATAGTAGGTGATGCTTTGAATAAAAACTCAATATGGAATGAAACTCTTTGCATTGTTATGTGTTTTACGGGGCAAAAGAAAATTTAAATTCTCCATATTACCAAATTATTTCAACCTTTTTTATTGAATGGAACTAATTTTGCTTTCTAAACATTTGGGTTTAGTGGTGGTTAAAGTGAATGAATTATGACGCAAAGTCGTATCTTTGCGTTTTTTATTCGCGAATTGAAAATACTTATAAGACAAATTTTACATGAGGCAATTAAAAATTACCAAGTCGATTACCAACAGAGAAAGCCAATCTCTGGAGAAGTATCTGCAGGAAATAGGGAAAGTAGATCTATTGACTCCGGAAGAGGAAGTTGATTTGGCTAAAAGAATCAAGCAGGGGGATCAGGAAGCCCTTGAGAATTTGACAAAGGCTAACCTCAGATTCGTGGTTTCGGTGGCGAAACAGTATCAGAACCAGGGGTTGTCCCTGAGTGACCTGATCAATGAAGGGAACCTGGGTCTTATCAAGGCAGCAAAGCGATTTGACGAGACACGAGGTTTTAAATTTATTTCTTACGCCGTATGGTGGATCCGGCAATCAATTTTGCAGGCACTGGCCGAGCAGTCTCGAATAGTGAGGTTGCCTCTGAACAAAGTAGGATCTCTGAATAAGATCAACCGGGCCTTTTCGCAGTTGGAACAAGAGTTTGAACGCGAACCCAGCTCCGATGAACTGGCTGAGATTCTCGAAATTGGAGCAGAGGAGGTCGAAAAAACCCTCGGGGTGGCAGCACGACACGTTTCGATGGATGCCCCATTCGTAGATGGAGAAGATAATTCATTGCTCGATGTACTCGAAAATGATAATATCCACTCCACCGATAAAAAGCTGGAGTACAATGAGTCCCTGCGGACCGAGATTACCAGGTCATTGAGTACCCTGACCGAAAGGCAATGCGATGTAGTGAAACTATATTTTGGGATAGGAGAGGAGCACCCCATGTCCCTCGAAGATATCGGAGATCGGTTTGGATTGACCCGCGAGCGCGTACGTCAAATCAAGGACAAAGCGATCAATAAACTTCGTTCGGTGTCCCGCAGCAAATTATTGAAACATTACCTGGGAAGTTAAAAATCCAGAGTTAGATTTATACGTGAAAAAACTCTTTCCCGGAATGGGGAAGAGTTTTTTTTGTTTTTGAATAAGAGTGGAGATATTGTCGGAATATCAAAACTGAAGTTGGAAGTTAGTGTGCCGAGAACTAAGTAGCTATCATGTAAGTCGCCGATATTGCGGTGCAGATCAAGGCGCTTCGAAAGAGTAAAGCCGGAATTCTATGATTGAGAAGCAACGATGAGATGGCTCAAAAGATCCCGAATGAAATTAA